>DCEG01000046.1:78648-80585 GCA_002316835.1 Bacteroidales bacterium UBA1035
ATGATAGTGTCGGAGTCTTTGATCGCTTTCTCTATGTTAGAATAGAAAGAAATCTGTGCAAGATTGAATTTTACGTTTGTCAGATAATTGGGATTACGGCCCAACTTGTAAAATCCCTCAATTTGGTCATCCCGACGAATATACCAATTGATGTGTTTTTCATTCATCAACACGATTTTTGCCAGAGCCGTAGCCCACGTGCCACCGCCAAGAATTGCGATTTTTCCGAGTGAACTCATTTAATTTTTATATTGCTTATCAGGAGATTAATGTGCGTTCTTTGCGTTCTCTACCCATATTTTAACTTCATCGGGGGTAGGATTGTTCAACTCCATCTTGAATTTCTTGTTCAAACCACAGATTTCCTGATGCAGTTTGTTCGGATTTACGTCTGTGAGTAATTTTATTTCAGCGTAGCCTGCTTTTTGAACCACGGGAATCCATTCCACGGGAATTCCGATTTCGGCATATTTGGCAGTTGAATCCTTTTTGACTTTTTTCTCAGGGCGCATTTGCGGGAAAAGAAGCACCTCCTGAATGGTGGTTTGCCCGGTAAGCAGCATCGTTAGCCTATCCATACCGATACCCATCCCCGATGTGGGAGGCATACCGTATTCCAGTGCACGGAGGAAATCCTGATCGATAAACATGGCTTCATCGTCACCTTTTTCAGATAATCGAAGCTGTTCTTCAAAGCGTTCGCGCTGATCAATCGGGTCATTGAGTTCTGAATAAGCGTTGCAAATTTCTTTTCCATTTACCATTAACTCAAAGCGTTCGGTAAGCTCGGGATTCGAACGGTGGCGTTTGCACAGCGGTGACATTTCGATGGGATAATCGATGATAAATGTGGGCTGAATGTAATTACCTTCGCACTTTTCTCCAAAAATTTCATCGATCAGTTTGCCTTTACCCATGGTTTCGTTCACTTCCACGTTTAATTTTTTGCATACATCACGAAGTTGTGTCTCGTCCATTCCGGCGATATCGATACCCGTATGCTCCTTGATAGAATCGAGCATGGTAACTCTTTTGTATGGCGCTTTGAAATCAATTTTCTTATCGCCTATTTTAATTTTCGTGGTTCCCAAAACTTTGATGGCAATGTATTCCAACATTTGTTCGGTGAATTCCATCATCCATTTATAGTCTTTGTAAGCCACATAAATTTCCATCACGGTAAATTCTGGATTGTGCGTACGGTCCATTCCTTCGTTACGGAAATCGCGCGAAAATTCGTAAACGCCTTCAAATCCTCCTACTATTAGTCGTTTCAGATACAGCTCGTTGGCAACGCGTAAATAAAGATCAATATCCAGCGCATTGTGGTGTGTGATAAACGGACGTGCGGCAGCTCCACCGGGAATGCTTTGTAGAACGGGCGTGTCCACCTCCAGATAACCGAACTTGTTGATAAATTCGCGCATCGCATTGAAAATGTGTGTGCGCTTGATGAAAATATCTTTTACATCATCATTTACTACCAGATCAACATAACGACGACGATAACGGAGTTCGGGGTCGGTAAATTTATCGTATTCAACTCCGTCTTTCATTTTTACCACCGGAAGCGGTTTCAACGATTTTGCAAGCACAGTCAGTGATTCGGCATGTACCGAAATCTCACCCATCTGAGTGCGAAAAACAAAGCCGGTTATGCCGATGAAATCACCAATATCGAGTAGTTTTTTGAAAACAGTATTGTAAAGTTCTTTGTCTTCGCCGGGACAGATGTCGTCGCGGGTGATATAAACCTGAATCCTTCCTTTTGAGTCTTGTAATTCAATAAAAGAAGCCTTGCCCATGATACGGCGGCTCATTATTCTGCCGGCGATGCTTACAGGACGTTTCTCTTCGTTGTTAAATTCTTCTTTTATATCGGTTGAGTAAGCGTTTACTTCGTAGAGCGCTGCAGGATAGGGCTCTATTCCTAAATT
>DCEG01000080.1:0-3308 GCA_002316835.1 Bacteroidales bacterium UBA1035
AAATTAACGCAACGCTACTAATTATGAATTATAAATTATTAATTACCTTCGCAGCTCTTGCCCTCATATTCGCAAGCTGCACCAACAACGAAGCAGAATTGCAAAACGAAACGCCGCTGCCCGGCAACGGCAAGGCGCTTGTTTTCACTGCCACCATGCCCGATGCCGATACCGGCCCACAAACCCGCATAGCCCTTTCAGAAGACCCAGTTATCCCCCAAAGAATTAATGTAAAATGGAAAGAAGGCGATGAGTTAATGATTTACCTGGTGCAAAACACGGTAAGGTCAGCGAATATCATTGCAAAAATGTCGGGTGCCCCCACCAACGACGGAAAAACAGCCCGGTTCTATATTGAAGAAAACCAACTGCCTGCTACTAATTTCAATAAAGATGCCCCGTTTGATATATACGGCCTGCATAACGGACAGTTAGTTAATATCCCACCAACTACCTTACCAGGCGGATATATATATCTTTATGCTGACAATGCGCCACCCTATGCGCCCTATCCTCAGCCGGATTTTGCCACCCTGCGTATGGAGCCCATCATAGGTGCAACATTTGCCGATATGACGTTTGACGTGAAAATGCACCATATAGGCTCTTTTCTTGTAATGAACATATACAACAAGACTGCAGACCGAATGGTGGTTACAGAAGGCACCATCGCTTTTTCAGAAGAAATAGTAAGTCAAGGAGGAACTGTGGCGTATGATTATATTAACGGAGTATACGAGTCGGGTTATACCAAATGGCCAAGATTTATTTTCCCCGCGGAGGGTATAGAAATTCTTGCGGGCCAATCGGCTAAAATAGGGGCCTGGCATATCGTGAAAGACATCGCTCCGTTGGAGGCTAATTTACAATTTAGAAATCACGGGGGGCCTATTATACAATCACCCCTAATCACGCGCAACGCCCCGCTGCTTACCGGCAGGGCATACCATTTTAATGCCGAGTGGAACGGAACCAACCTGACGCTAACCAGAAAACTTTCCACCGGCGTTACCCTGGCTAACCCGACCATATACACCTGGCCCGGAAAATCAAACGATTTAGGGATCACTCCTACACCCGTGGGCAGCAACCCTTTATTTGTAAGCTGGACACAGACCAGAGACAACAACGCTCCCAATATTAGTCTGAATAAAGTTGATAGATCGGATAATAACTGGTCGGCGGATTTCCCGGTCGACTATGGCTATCATGCCGCCAACGGCGTTCACTTCACACTTACCGGCAAACTGCACAACGATACCGAGGTAACCGCCGATATATATACGCGGTTAAATCTCTGGGGCAAATGGGGCGACTGGGACGGCGAAGGCAGCATGGCATGGTTTAACCAGGGGCTCGGCCTATCATGGCATGCAAATGCTACCACACTAAAGGTAAGGGCATATTATGCCAAGGATGCCACTGAGTATGCAAAAGCCAATGATGTCGACGGCGAAAGTAATCTGACCAGGATACCCGCATCGGAATACGAAATAACGTCAAACACTCCCGCCTATATTCAAGTTACCAAAGATGCCGACGGGCAGGGTTACACGCTCACGCGCACAAACTTCGATGAGCTTGCCCAGGTACTCATAATCTCCAGTTTCGGCAACAACACAGTCTTTCACGATAAAGTGACGTTGATTCCGGAGCCGTAAGCTTTCTGCCGGCGCAGGTTTTGGCCTGTGCCACAGCGCACGGCGGTTATTCACCGCCCTGCGCGTAAAACCCAATAAAACCCGAAAGGCGGTTTCAAACCGCCGTTCGGGTATTGCTCCGCCCGCGGGCACAGAACAAAGAACAATAACAACAGCTTCGGACTTCGGTCTTCGGTCTTCCGACTTCGGACTTCCGACTTCCGACTTCGGTCTTCCGTCATCGGTCTTCCGACTTCCGGCAACCAACCCGCCAACAGCGGATAAACAACAAACACTATGAAAACAACATTCAAAAACAAATGGCTTGCCATACTGCTCACGGCAGTAATGGTATTGGCCGCTGCATGTAGCGGCGAAGAAGGTCCCATGGGCCCCGCAGGCCCTAAAGGCGATGCCGGAGCACAAGGCGTACAAGGTGTGCAAGGCATACCCGGAAAAGACGGCAACCTGTTTTATTCGGGAACAGGAGCGCCCGCTGCCACATTGGGCAAAGTAGGCGATATGTACCTCAACAAAACAAACAGCACGCTCTACGGCCCCAAAACCGATGCCGGATGGGGAACGGGAGTAAACCTGAAAGGAGCTACCGGAGCCACAGGAGCCACGGGCGCAGCCGGAAGCAAAATTCTGAGCGGAACAGGAGCGCCGGCAGCCACCCTGGGTAAAGTGGGCGACTACTACATTAACAAAACCAACGGCGACCTCTACGGGCCAAAAACGGCTACAAGCTGGGGCAGCGCGTTAAGCCTTCGCGGGCCGCAGGGAATACCCGGTGCGGCAGGCTCCATGTTCTACTCGGGCAGCGGCGTACCTCTGGCAACATTGGGTAAAGCAGGCGACATGTATTTAGACAAGGCCAACAGCTTGCTCTACGGCCCCAAAACCGCCACCGGATGGGGAGCAGGGCTGAATATTAAAGGAGCTACCGGAGCAACAGGAGCAACAGGAGCAACAGGAGCGCCGGGCACTCCGGGCAGTCAGATTCTTTCGGGATCTGGATGGCCTGCAGAAACAATAGGAAAAAAAGGCGACTGGTATCTTGATACGAATGATGCCTCCATATATGGACCTAAACAAGCCGATACATATTGGGGCAACGCTGCATGGACATTCCTGCGCGGGCCGCAGGGCAGCGCCAATGTAAAACATATAGATTGGAGGGCGTTGCCACCCGCAGAGAAATGGTCTGTCGATGCCGGCAATGCTTCAATCTATACAAACCTCAGTACAATTAAAGGCGATTTCAGCATCTCGGCCGCAACAATCACTGCCATTGCACAAGGGAAGTATATTGTGCTGGGATATATAAAAGATGTTCGTCGGTCTAACTTTATTTCCCTAATGCCTTACAGGTTTAATTCCTGGACGTTTGCACAAGGGCCTCATGAAATAAGGATGGGGTACAGAGCCTACTTAGAAGGTAATTTCGACGTAGAGCTTGAGGTATTTCCATTAGGCACTCAGCCAGTGTCTCCTAAAACCGTTGATGCTCAATTTCGCCTGATATTCGTTGGCGTAGATGGCGGCATTTTGCGCAGCACCGCCTCTTCCCACGCCCTGAAAGCCGAATTGCAAAAACTCTCTTACGAGCAGGTATGCGAACGCTACGGAATTGAGAAATAACAGATGGGAGACGGAAGACGGAAG
>DCEG01000080.1:3578-57990 GCA_002316835.1 Bacteroidales bacterium UBA1035
AAACTAACCATTTGGCAGAATGCAATGGACTTGGGAGAAAATATTCACCAACTCTCCTTTGCCTTTCCAAAGGATGAAGTATATAATCTCACTTCTCAGATTAGACGTGCCGCCGACTCGGTAGCACTAAATATTTCGGAAGGTTCAATAGGACAATCCAATCCTGAGTTTCGGAAATTTATCGGGTATGCCATTCGCTCTTTGGCAGAAGTAATTACCTGTTTGCATAAAGCTAAAAGACGAAACTACATTAATCATGAACAATTTGAAACACTTTATCACGATGCCTATAACTTAATGAATATAATGATAGCATTCCAAAGAAACATAAAATAACTTCGGACTTCCGTCTTCGGTCTTCCGTCTTCGGACTTCCAACTTTCAACAACAAACATTAAACCCGCCTATGGCGGATAAACACTAAACATCATGATAGAATTTGAAGTAAAAGAACGCATAATGCCTATTGGCGAAAAGAAAGGGCAAACCGTTTATTTTGCCGCCCCAAAAACGCAGCAACGCATCACACCCCGTCAACTGGAAGACGAGATCGTACGGGCTACATCGTTAGCCCGCGGCGACGTACGCAACGCCCTCACCACCCTTGCCGAGTTTGTAAACAGCGGTTTGCAACGCGGAGCATCGGTAGATTTAGGCGATTTGGGACTGATAAAAGTAGTTATCGGCTCGCAAATGATGGACAAACCCGAAGACGTTACCGCAAGCACGTTAAAAACACCTTCCATACGCTTCTTCGCCAAGCAGGAGATGCTTGAAGCAGCCAAAAAGGTAAAGGTGAAAGTGGTGAACGCGTACACCAAAACCGTGTCGGATAACGACCCGGCAACACCGGAATAGCGGAGGACGGGAGACGGAAGTCGGAGACGGAAGTCAGATGACGGATGACAGACATCAGACCGGATGGCGGTTCCAAGCCGCCTTCCGGTTAAACCAAACACGTATGCTATATTACACAATTGCCGGACACACCCTATCCATAGAGACGCCCGATGCGAAAGCAACCACAGCGCTGCTTCCCAACTTCGTACCGTTTCGCACCCAAAACCTAACCGGTGACGTATTGTTCCACTTGTCGGGTGATACGCCTCTTGCCGTTCCCCGCCACGGACATATCGATTCTTTCCATTGGAACGGAATCGGATACGAAGTATACAACACCCCCGGCGGATGGACGGTAACCATAGAACTGAACGATCGGCGACAGGTGTTTTACGCCACGCACGACTGGCAACATTTATATACCGATTTATCGTTGGTTGAGGAGAACGAACGACTCTTTCTCAACAACTTTCTTATCATGGCTTTCGGTATGGCATCGGCACCCCTGAAAACAATAAAGGCGCACGCCTCGGTCATCGAACTCGATGGCAAAGCATTGTTGTTCCTGGGCAAAAGCGGTACCGGTAAAAGCACGCACAGCCGTCTGTGGCAGGAATTTGTGCCGGACTGCTCGCTCCTCAACGACGATGAACCGGTAGTGCGCATCTGCAACGATGGTATCGTGCGCGTTTATGGCACGCCGTGGAGCGGTAAAACACCGTGCTACAAAAACCGTTCGGCAGAGGTGGCGGCCTTTGTACATCTTTACCAGCATCCCGGAAACAAACTTTCACCCCTGAAAGGACTTCACGCGCTTTCGTCGTTGCTGCAATCGGCCACCATGATGCGCAACGATACCCGCAACAAGAATTTAATAACAGACACCGTTGCAGATATACTGAAATACACGCCCGTTTATCGTCTCGACTGCCGTCCCGACCGCGAAGCGGTAATTTTGACGGAGCAGTTGATCATAAGACACACATCGAGGATGAGTATGTGAATATGAAGCACCTTTCATCAAAACAAGAAGCTGTCTCAAAAGTATTACTTTTGAGACAGCCTCTTGATCATCGGGGCAAGGCCCCTGTTATTTTACCCGGATCTCCACCCTTCCGCTTTGCACCCCGTTAGCTTTCGCTTCCAGCACAACGGTTCCCGGTTTTTCGCCGGCTTGCACCAAAGCGGTAAGCTGTCCGCTAAAGAGTTTCATTTTCGGTTGTTGGAACGATTCAATGCTTGCGGGATTTCCGTTGGCAACGGCTTTAAATGCTCCGGCACCTTTCACGGTAAACGATATTTCACGATCTTCGGTTGGGCACAAGTTTCCGTCTTTGTCCACAATACGGACATTTACAAACGAAATATCTTCGCCGTCGGCGTTAATGGAGTTGCGGTCTGCTTCCAGCACAATGTGGTGTGGTTTTCCGGCGGTGCGTATTTCTTTCTCTGCAACGGCTTTTCCGTTCGTGTCGTAAGCCACCACTTTCACCGTCCCGGGTTCGTACTTGGTATCCATCCACATTAACCGGTAACGTTTTTGACGCTCAAGTGATTTTTGAGCCTCTGCCGTATAACTTCCGTCCAGCGGAACAGACAAATCCTTGGTGCGCTTCCCCTGACTTTTCCCGTTGATAAACAACTCTGCCGAGGGATGGTTGGTGTAAACAAAAATCGGGGTTACTTCGCCTTCGCGGCCGTTCCAGTTCCAGTGCGGAAGTATGTGCAAGGTTTCAGCCTCTTTATTCCAATGGCTGCGATAGAGGTAGAAACGGTCTTTGGGAATTCCGGCCAGATCAACTGCGCCAAACAACGAGCTGTGGCTGGGCCACGCGCTGTAATATGGGGTTGGCTCACCCAGGTAATCAATTCCCGTCCAGATAAATTCACCGATGGCGTAAGGTAAATCATCGTGCTGGATGAAATCGTCTTCGGGAAGATTCGACCAGCCGCAATGCTCCACATCGTAAGACGACGCCTGATGATCATCGTACTGCGCCATTGAGCGACGTTCTACCGGAAATTTATACACACCGCGTGAACTGAGCGTAGAAGCGGTTTCGCTACCCAGAATAATTTGCTGCGGCAATCGCTCATATGCTTCCCGGTAACGGAAGGGTCGGTAATTAAAGCCCGGAACCTGCATGATTGCGCCCATATTGTTGGAAAATACGTGATCGGGTCTGTCCATTCCGTTAGTAACGGGACGTGTGGGATCTTCGCGATGACAAATATCCTGCAAGAAGCGAGCCACGCGAGAACCTTGCGGATTGCTTTGTTCTTCCACTTCGTTGCCAATGCACCACATCACCACGCTGGGGTTGTTGCGGTAGTGATGCAACACGTTGGTAATATCTTTCTCTGCCCAATCGTTGAAGTATCGGTTGTATCCGTTCTTCACTTTGGGGATGGCCCATTCGTCAAACGTCTCCACCATCAGCATCATGCCCATTTCGTCGGCAATACGTACGTATTCGGGCGCGGGCATATTGTGCGATGTGCGAATGGCGTTTACGCCCATATCCTGCATGGTACGAATTTGTCGGCGAATGGCGGCTTCGTTCACGGCTGCACCCAAAGGACCTAAATCGTGGTGAAGACAAACACCCCGAAACTTTATTTTTTCACCGTTCAGGTAAAAACCATCGTTGGGTTTGATTTCGATGGTGCGGATACCGAAAGGGGTGGTATAATCGTCAACACTGTAAGCTAACTCTTCTGTGGTTGTTTTATTGCCTTCGACTTTTATCTCAACTTCTTTTACAAATAAAACGGATTTTACCTTATATAAATTGGGGGCTTCAATACCCCACAATTTAGGATTCTCCACTACAAGCGTTTGATTGAATTCGCCGCCGTCAAACTCAGTCAAATCCGATGTTTGTGAAGCAACTTCATTATTTCCCGGATCCAGTATCGTAGTTTTAAGTTGTAAAACTTTTTTTACTACCCCCTCGTTCTTTTCCCTGTTTTCAACCTTTGTTCTTACATTTACACGTGCAAAACCTTTTTCCACAACAGGCGTGGTAACATACGTTCCCCAAACCGGGATATGTGTCTTATTGGTTGTAATAACATGCACATTGCGGTACAATCCGGCTCCGGGATACCAGCGCGATTGTTCTCCGAAATTTTCAAGCCGAACGGCTAACGTGTTGTTTTTGCCGTCTTTGTTTACGAAATCGGTAATGTCAAAGTAAAATGTATTGTAGCCGTTAGGCCAGAATCCAACTTCTTTGCCGTTTACGTAAGCTCGGGTGTTACTCATGGCTCCGTCAAACTGAAGTACAACTTTTTTGTTGACAGAAAAATCGGGAACCGAAAATGTATTCCTATACCATCCGGCACCCGTAAACGGCAGTCCGCCGGTGCGGCCGTAATGTTCTATCGCTGTGGTTTGTCCGTCCTGAACAATGGCCATCCGATGGATATCGTTTGATTTATCGAATGGGCCGTAAATTGCCCAGTCGTGCGGCACGGTTACCGACTGCCATTTCGAATCATCGAAATTGATGTTCGATTGAATCGCGTTGTCTTCGCGGGTAAACTTCCAACCCTTTTTTAATGTTATCTCTGTACGGGTTTGTGCTTCAGCAACAGAGGTCATTGCTAAAAAAAGAACAGTTGCTAAAATCAGACTTAATCTCATATAATTAACTTTTATCTTTAAATATTCTTTTCAATCCAGGGGTTTTATCATCTCTTCAGGCCGAACCCATTTATCGAAGTCTTCCGCGGTTACATAACCCAGCCGAATGGCTTCTTCTTTTAATGTAGTGCCGTTTTTGTGGGCAGCATTGGCTATTTCGGCCGCTTTGTAATACCCGATTTTTGTATTTAATGCAGTCACTAACATCAAAGAATTATCAACCAGCTCGTTAATCCTTTTCATATTCGGTTCTATCCCAGATACACAATGTACATTAAAAGACACCGCAGCATCTCCGAGAAGCTGAGCACTTTGTAAAAAGTTAGCCGCCATAACCGGTTTGAAAACATTGAGCTCAAACTGCCCCTGCATACCCGCCACTCCGATTGTTACATCGTTACCTATAACCTGAGCACAAACCATTGTCATGGCTTCCACTTGCGTTGGATTCACTTTTCCCGGCATAATGGACGACCCCGGTTCGTTGGCAGGAATCGTAATCTCTCCGATGCCGCTTCGCGGGCCGGATGCCAGCATACGAATATCGTTCGCGATTTTATTAAGGGAAACGGCTACCTGTTTCAATGCACCGTGCGTTTCAACAAGGGCATCGTGCGCGGCCAGTGCTTCGAACTTATTTTTTGCCGTCACGAAAAGCAGGCCTGTGAATTCGGCAATGTATTTCGCAGCTAACCTATCGTAATCTTTTGGAGCATTCAAACCGGTTCCTACTGCTGTTCCACCAATGGCCAATTCTGCCAAATGAGGCAACGTGTTTTCAATAGCTTTTATGCCGTGTTCCAGTTGAGCCACGTACCCACTGAACTCTTGCCCCAATGTTAAAGGCGTTGCGTCCATAAAATGGGTGCGCCCGATTTTCACAACATCTGCCATTTCAGCAGATTTTTCCGCAATCGTTTTTTGTAACACGCGCAGTGCAGGCAATGTGACTTCGACAATTTTTTTGTAACAGGCAATGGACATAGCAGTAGGAAAAGTATCGTTGGAGGATTGCGATTTGTTTACATCATCGTTTGGTTGTAGTGTTTTTTCTCCTTCGCCAATTACTTTTCCGGAAATCTGATGAGCACGATTGGCTATCACTTCATTTACATTCATGTTACTTTGTGTACCCGACCCAGTCTGCCAGATAACCAACGGAAACTGATCGTCCAGTTTTCCTTCCAGTATTTCATCACACACCTGTGCAATCAAATCTCGTTTCTCTTGCGACAATACTCCTAATTTGCAATTGGCATATGCTGCACCTTTTTTCAGGTATGCAAATCCGTAAATGATTTCAAGAGGCATCGATGCCGGCTTTCCGATTTTGAAATTATGGAGCGAACGCTCGGTTTGAGCACCCCAAAGTTTATCGGCCGGGACTTCCACTTCGCCCATTGTATCCTTTTCGATTCTGTATTTCATCGGATTCTATGTTGTACTTCTACTGTTTGTTGTGAGTAAAAGCTTTTTGATTACCTTATAACAAAGAAACGATTTTTCAACCAAATATACAACTCAAAATAAGATACGATTGACACCTTGAATGCAAAGTTTAAGATCACAATCTGTGACCTTGAATGACGTATCATTCATTTTTCATATCTTTACGGTCATCATTGTCATTTCATAACAAATACGATGGATAAAAACAATACCTTACAACTTATTGGAAATAAAATCTACGAGATCAGAGGCCTGAAAGTAATGCTCGATTTCGATTTAGCTGAAATGTATGGGATGGAGACGAGTCAATTGAAACGCTCTGTTAGACGTAACTTCAAACGATTCGAAGGTGAAGACTTTATGTTTTCTCTCAATCAAACAGAGCTTAAATCACTGGAACACAGCATAAGATGCCAAAATGGCATCTTGCCTCCCGGAGGATTTAAATATGCTCCTTTCGCGTTCACCGAATTAGGTGTAGCCATGTTATCAAGTGTTCTCAATTCCGATATTGCAATTGAAGTTAACCGAAATATTATGCGTGCATTTGTTTCGATAAGAAAGCTTTTATTGAACTCTCCGGAAATTGATATAAAAGTCTTACAGCAAGATTTAAAACAACTTAAAGAAAATATCGAAGAAATGTTTGCCGATCAAAACGATATTAATGAAGATACCCGAATGCAAATGGAACTTATTAATGAGGCCATTGCTGAATTGCAAGTGAAAAGCAAAACTAGAAAGTCAGATGAAGTGGGATATCTTGCTTCTTTGAAGAGGCAAAATAAATAAAAAGTTAAAAAAACAAAAACATATTGCATTTTACTTTTTTACGATTACTTTTGCATCAAATTAATTCAAAAATGAATATTATTCTTACAAACGGATATTGGTGGTGCTACTTACAACTCAAACAATCGTAAGGAAAGCAGTCGTATCTACAAGTGTAAGAACTAAATAAACAAGAAATAGAAAAGCCTGTCGCACCTGCGACAGGCTTTTTTTGTAAGAATCAAACAAAAACAACAAAATATGCAGAAATTCTTAGTGGACAAATTGGGATTTTACGGTGAATTCGGAGGAGCTTATATTCCCGAAATCCTTCACCGATGCGTGACCGAACTTCAGGATTCGTATCTCGAAATCCTGGAAAGCGAAACATTTAAGAAAAATTTTGAACAACTGCTTCGCGATTATGTGGGCAGGCCATCACCGCTTTACCTCTCGAATTATCTTTCCGAAAAGCACGGTTGCAAAATCTATCTCAAACGTGAAGACTTAAACCATACCGGAGCTCACAAGATCAACAACACCATCGGACAAATATTAATCGCGCAACAAATGGGCAAAACACGCATCATTGCCGAAACCGGCGCAGGCCAACACGGTGTTGCAACAGCAACTGTTTGCGCGCTTATGCAAATGCCCTGCACAGTATACATGGGTAAAACCGATGTGGAACGTCAGGCTGTGAACGTGAAGAAAATGGAGATGCTTGGCGCAACAGTCGTTCCGGTAACATCGGGAAATATGACATTGAAAGATGCTACCAACGAAGCCATCCGCGATTGGTGCTGCAATCCGGTTGACACGCATTATATCATCGGTTCCACCGTCGGACCGCACCCCTACCCCGATATGGTCGCCCGATTGCAATCGGTTATCAGCGAAGAAATACGCAAGCAGCTGTTGGAAAAAGAAAACCGTGCGGTTCCCGATTATCTTTTTGCCTGCGTAGGCGGAGGAAGCAACGCTGCCGGAACCATTTACCACTTTCTGAACGACGATGATGTAAAAATAGTACTGGCCGAAGCAGGCGGAAAAGGAATAGACAGCGGAGAATCGGCCGCTACCATTCAAATCGGTTCCGTCGGAATCATTCACGGATGCAAAACGCTGGTGATGCAAACCGAAGATGGTCAAATAACGGAGCCTTACTCGATTTCCGCCGGATTGGATTACCCGGGAATCGGCCCCATCCACGCCAATCTGGCAACAAAAAAACGTGCTCAGGTTATAGCCGTAAACGATGACGAAGCCCTGAAAGCCGCTTTCGAACTCACCCGTTCTGACGGAATTATCCCTGCGCTGGAATCTGCTCACGCACTCGCTGCGCTCGATAAAGTCAGCTTCAAGCCATCTGATGTGGTTGTGCTTACTCTTTCGGGAAGAGGCGAAAAAGACCTGGAAACTTATTTTAAATACGAATCAACAATTCAATAGATATGATTTACCAATTCAAAACCAACTGCAAAAAGGTAATGGGCGATTTGCATACGCCGGTAAGCCTTTACCTCAAAATTCGCGATGCGTTTCCCCAATCGGCTTTGCTGGAAAGTTCCGATTATCACGCCAACGAAAACAGCACATCGTTCATCGGATTAAAACCGATTGCCTACATCGATATAAATCGTGGCAATTGCATAGAAACCTACCCTGATGGCACGATCGTTAAGAACAGAATATCGGAAAGTTATACGATTTCAGATGCGCTGAATAACTTTATCAAAAACTTTAATATCGACGGAAATAACACTTCTTCGCTGGGACTTTTCGGTTACACAACATTTAACTGTGTAAGATATACTGAAAACATTGATATTAAAGAGAGCACTGAAGACCGAAACGATGCACCCGATATGCGCTACATCTTGTACAAATACCTGATGGTTTTTAATCACCAGAAAGATGAACTCACCCTTATCGAACTGCTTGCGGATGACGAAGAAAGCGGATTATACAAGGTAGAAAACCTCATAAATGCGCGAAACTTTGCATCGTACGATTTCTTTACCGAAGGCGAAGAATCGAGTCCCATAACCGACGAGCAGTTTAAGGCTTACGTTAGGCAGGGCGTTGAACATTGTCATCGTGGAGATGTGTTTCAAATAGTGCTTTCGCGGCGCTTCGCGCAAGGGTTTTCGGGCGACGATTTTAAGGTGTACCGTGCACTGCGTACCATTAATCCTTCACCATACCTGTTCTATTTTGATTTTGGCGGATTTCGCATTTTCGGTTCGTCGCCCGAAACGCATTGTCAGATAAAAGGCAGAACAATCAGCATCGATCCGATTGCCGGAACCGCCAGGCGCACGGGAAACCTACAGGAAGATGCAGAAGCCACCGAACGCCTGAAAGATGACCCGAAAGAGAACGCCGAGCACGTGATGCTGGTGGATTTGGCACGTAACGATCTGAGCCGGAACGCACATAAAGTGAAACTCGATTTCTACCGTCAGGTACAATATTATTCACACGTAATTCATTTGGTTTCGCGCGTGAGCGGCACGCTCGATGAGGGCGTAAATCCCGTTCAGGCATTTTTCGATACATTTCCGGCAGGAACTTTGTCAGGCGCACCTAAAGTAAGAGCCATGCAATTGATTTCCGAAATAGAAGAACACAACCGTGGTGCGTATGGCGGTTGTATCGGCTTTATCGGGTTCAACGGCGATATTAATCAAGCCATCACTATTCGCACGTTCGTGAGCCGCAACAACCAACTTTGGTATCAGGCCGGAGCAGGCATTGTTTCACAAAGCGTGGATGAAAACGAACTTCAGGAAGTGAACAACAAACTGGGTGCTTTGAAAAGAGCCATTGATTTGGCGGCAAAGCTTCACAATTAAATCTTTAAAAGGATGAAAATTCTGATATTCGACAATTACGATTCGTTCACGTACAACCTGCGACACGTTATTAAATCGCTCGGATACGATGATATTGATGTTATCCGTAATGATAAAATCAAACTGGACGAAGCCGGCAAATACGATAAGATTATTCTTTCGCCCGGTCCGGGAATTCCGGAAGAAGCAGGAGATTTATTGCAATTAATCCATCGGTATGCAGCGACAAAAAGCATTCTCGGGGTTTGCCTGGGGCATCAGGCTATCGGGTTGAGTTTTGGAGCAAAGCTGGAAAATACACCGATGGTTCATCACGGCGTACAAACACCCATCGAAATCATTGCTGCCGATTATATTTTCAATAAACTTCCAACTGAAATGGAAGTGGGCAGATACCATTCGTGGATCGTATCAGATAAAAACTTTCCATCGGGTTTGGAAATTACAGCAATTGATGAATCGGGTAAAATAATGGCGCTAAAACACAAAACACTTGACGTTCACGGCGTACAATTTCATCCCGAATCGGTTCTTACGCCATTGGGTGAAAAAATTATCAAAAACTTTTTAGAAAAATGAAACACATATTAATC
Source organism: Bacteroidales bacterium UBA1035 (assembly GCA_002316835.1). GTDB lineage: Bacteria > Bacteroidota > Bacteroidia > Bacteroidales > Dysgonomonadaceae > Petrimonas. The sequence goes on from DCEG01000080.1 coordinate 13,739, forward strand.
AAACTGTTGGATTATCAATATCTCAGCCGCGAGGAATCACGCGAATTATTGGTTGCTATTGTGAAAGGCGATGTACCCGAAACACAAGTTTCAGCCATCATTACCACATTCTTAATGCGTAGCATTTCGGTGGAAGAAGTGCTCGGTTTTCGCGAAGCATTGGTTGAAATGCGCGTTTCGGTCGATTTAAGCGAATACAAGGCAATCGATATCGTTGGCACGGGCGGCGACGGAAAAAATACGTTCAACATTTCTACGACAGCGTGTTTTGTGGTTGCCGGAGCCGGATATCCGGTGGTAAAGCACGGCAACTATGGCGCTACTTCGGTCAGCGGATCAAGTAACGCCATGGAATTGCAGGGCGTTAAATTCACAACCGATATCAATGTGTTGCGTAAAAGCATCGAAACGTCCAACATTGCCTATCTTCATGCGCCGTTTTTCAGTCCTGCACTCAAAGCGGTTGCACCGGTGAGAAAAAGCCTTGGGGTGAGAAATTTTTTCAACGTATTGGGGCCGCTTATCAATCCATCCGACCCTGAATATCAGATGCTGGGCGTTTACGATTTATCGATGTCGCGGCTATACAGTTACATTTATCAGGCAAGCAAAAAGAAATTCGGCATCGTTCACAGCTTAGACGGTTACGACGAAATTTCGCTCACAGGGCAATTCAAAGTTGTTTCCAACAAAGGCGAACAGCTGTTTATCCCCGAAGAATTGGGTTTCAACCGGATAAAACAGGAGGAAATTTTTGGCGGAAACACGGTAGAAGAAGTGGTTTCGGTTTTCAATAAAGTGCTTAATTGTGATGCAACCCCGTCACAAATGGATGTGGCAATTGTGAATGCAGCATTCGCTATACAGATAATAGAAACCGAAAAGTCGATTACTGAGTGCATTGAAATTGCCAGAGATTCACTCTATGGTAAAAAAGCGTTGAACGCGTTGAAGAAATTTGTGGAAGTGAATAAGTAATAACCCCTAAATCCCCTAAAGGGAACTTGGACAACAACAACTTATTAAAGGTAGTCATAAACAAAGAAATGCAAAGTAAAAATACACATATTAATGATTCAAAGTCTGAAAAAGCCCCCTTCAGGGAGTTGGGGGTAGACGTTTTAAGTGAAATAATCGCTCACAAACGAAAAGAGGTAGCGGAACAAAAAAGCAAGGCTTCTTATGCCCAATTAGAGCGAGAACTGACGAATTGCAATTTACCTATTTACTCGTTAAAAAACGCTTTGCTACAATCCGATACAGGGATAATTGCCGAATTTAAACGCCGCTCACCAAGCAAAGGATGGATTAATCGGAATGCCGATACGGGAATAATTACAATAAGTTATGAAGCTGCCGGCGCATCGGCGTTATCGGTGTTAACCGATAAAAAGTATTTTGGAGGAACGCTTGCCGATTTGCAGACTGCGGCTAAGAATGTAAAAATTCCGGTAATGCGGAAGGAATTTATCGTGGACGAATATCAGATTTTACAAGCCCGGGTATCGGGAGCAAGCGCCATTTTGCTCATTGCTGCCGCTTTGACAGTTGAAGAAAGTTATCGGTTTGCCCGATTTGCGAAGCAATTGAATTTGGATGTTTTGCTGGAACTTCACGATGAAAAAGAGATAGAGTATGTTTCGCAAGAAAACACCATTATCGGCATTAACAACCGGAACTTAGGTACTTTTGTTACCGATTTGGAGAAGTCGTATAAAATGATTGAGCTTTTGCCCAAAAGTGCTGTTTTGGTATCAGAAAGCGGAATTTCCGATCCAGAAACGGTAAAAGAATTACGAAAGGCGGGTTATAAGGGTTTTCTTATCGGGGAAAACTTTATGAAAACGGATAATCCGGGTAAATATCTGGAAGAATTTATTAAGAATGTAATTCAATAGATATTCGATTGCTATTTAATAGTAAAATTCGTTGTTCCGTTGAATATTTAACACCACGATGAATTACAGGAACGCAGTGACTGAATAACTACCAAATAACGCAAAGCGAATAACTTTTTTATAGTATGATTATTAAAGTATGCGGAATGAGGGATGCCGAAAACATCCGTGATATTGAAAAACTAGGTGTAGATTGGATGGGATTTATTTTCTATCCGAAATCGCCACGATTTGTATCGGAAATTCCGGCTTATCTTCCCACGAGAGCAAAACGAGTGGGCGTTTTTGTTAATGAATCAATAAAAAATATTTTGAAAACCGTAAAGCTGTTTCAACTGGATTTCGTGCAACTTCACGGTGACGAATCACCTGAATTTTGCGATGAAATAGGCGACAATGGATTAAAAATAATTAAAGCATTTAGCATCGAGAACGAATTTCCTTCAGAAAAAGTAAACACCTATCACGGCAAATGTGATTATATCCTTTTCGATACTAGAACGAACTTACACGGAGGATCGGGCAAAAAATTCAATTGGGATATTCTTTCCGATTATCGCGGAGAAACGCCCTTTTTATTGAGTGGGGGCATTTCACCTGATGACATCCACGCCGTAAAATCTTTCTCACATCCTAAATGTATCGGAATAGACATCAATAGCAAATTTGAAATCGGCCCTGCATTGAAAGATGCGGAATTAGTGAAACAGTTTATTGATAAGATAAGAGAACCAAGACTAATAGACAATAGACTAGTAGATAATTAGACTTTTAGAGAATCAGCCGCTGTCTCTGAACTCGAAACACGTAACCTAAAACGCAAAACAAAAAGATTATGAACAGAATAGATCAACTTTTCCAACAAAAAAAGAAAAATATTTTATCAGTGTACTTCACCGCCGGATATCCAAACCTCAACGATACCGTTCTGGTAATTCAATCGCTCGAAAAAAACGGTGTACAGTTAATTGAAATCGGTATTCCTTTCAGTGATCCGATGGCCGATGGCCCTGCAATTCAGGCATCTGGAACGCAAGCTCTCAAAAACGGAATGAGTCTGCGAGTGCTCTTCGAGCAACTATCGAAAATCCGATCTTCTGTACAAATTCCGTTGGTATTGATGGGGTATTTGAATCCCATTCTTCAATTCGGATTTGAAAACTATTGCAAAAAAGCTTCGGAGTGCGGTGTCGACGGCCTTATTATTCCCGATTTACCTTTCTCCGAATATATGGAATCTTACAAACCAGTTACCGAAAAACACGGTTTGCATATGATTATGCTTATCACCCCAGAAACATCAGATGAAAGAATTCGACTTATCGATGAAAATACCGGCGGATTTATCTATATGGTTTCATCGGCATCGGTTACGGGAGCAAAAAACACTTTCAGCGATAACAACATAGCCTATTTCCGCCGTGTAAATGCTATGCAGCTAAAAAATCCGCGATTAATCGGTTTCGGTATTTCCAACAAAACCACCTTCGATGCTGCTTGCGAAAATGCTTCGGGAGCAATTATCGGCAGTAAATTTGTTTCATTGTTGGGTAGCGAAAAATCGGTTGACGAAGCCGTTGAGAAACTAATTACAGCAATTACCACACAGTAATTTGCAAATATTAATTGCTAATTTTCAACAATCAGCTACCTTTGCGTAATTTTTCATTCGGGATAAAAGTTACGCAGAAAAATCCATGCCTTTTCAATCACACATCGGGGAAATAGCTTCGTTGCTCACGGCAGTTTGCTGGACATTAAGCGCACTCTTTTTTCAAAAAGCGGGAGCTAAAGTCGGCTCGTTATCGGTAAATATCATCCGTATTTTTCTGGGAATTCTGTTTTTAGGAATTACCACATTCTTCACCCGTGGGATGTTTTTCCCGATGGATGCCACGTCCTACAACTGGTTTTGGCTGGGATTGTCGGGAGTGGTAGGCTTCTTTCTGGGCGATCTTTTTCTGTTTAAATCTTATACAATAATCGGTTCGCGCACATCGCAACTTATTATGAGCCTTGCTCCGATGATAACGGCAATTATCGGCTGGCTTTTTCTGGCTGAAATTCTTTCCGCGAAAAGTATTTTGGGAATTGTCGTAAGTATTTCAGGAATTGTGATTGCCGTTGCAGGGAAAAAACTGAAACTTAACGTTCCGCTCAAAGGTTTTCTGTTTGCGCTCGGCGGCGCTTTAGGCCAAGCCGTTGGATTGGTATTGAGCAAAAAAGGGATGGGAGATTACGATGCGATTGCTGCCACACAGATTAGAGCAATCTTTGGATTCGTTTGTTTTTTCCTGCTGGTAACTTTTTTGAAAAGATGGCGACGGGTTTCGATGGCTGTAAAAGACCACAAAAGTATGAAATCGATATCGCTTGGCGCTATTTTCGGGCCATTCGTGGGTGTAGCGTTATCGCTTTATGCCGTACAACACACCCACACCGGAATTGCTGCCACGTTGATGGGGCTGGTTCCGATTTTTATTATTGTGCCTTCGGCACTTATGTTTAACGAAAAGATTACCGCCCGACAGGTTATTGGAGCAGTGATAAGTATTGCGGGAGCAAGTATTTTCTTTTTGTGAAAACCTATCTTGGTACTTCATTATTCTTTCCGTCAAACGGCGGAGTTTCAATTATTTTAGTGGCGTGTGACATAGATCCGAGAAAACCGATTCCGTTGTGTACATTGGTAAAAGTAATTTTGGGCTCCGAAATATATCCAAGCTCTAAGTCATACCCCGATTTTTCATTCGCTTTCAAGTATGAATAATAGTCTTTAGAAAGAGAGTAAACCCTCACTTCCACCGGCGGATTTAGGACTTCATGACTTATGTACTTTCCCACGGAACTACCCTCTTCCGGTTCTTCAAACTCCACTTTTGTAGTGTAATACCACATGGTTGTAACATTTAAAGCATAACCATTATCCTTAAATAAATTATCTGTAAAAGCAGTTGAATTGCTAAATAAATTATTCTCAATGAGAAGTCTTTCAAGGAAAGAATTTTTAGGGTCTTTCGCGAAAATAGGATCATCACCTGTGCCGACAGATAATTCCCTGGGAACATTTTCAAACTCCGGAATATCCGAAGGCTCTAGTTTATACAAACTCAGGAGAAAATACTGTGGTTCATCGCCTTTTGTTTTTTTAATATTAATGTGCAAGCGCATAATTCTGAAAAAAGGCTCATAGGATATTTCAGGAATTTGAATGTTATACACGCCATATCCTCCATACTTGCTCCAAGGAATTGTATAATAATTATTACTCCCGGATTGCAACATTTCAAGATAAGTGGTTGTATCTACTCTCTCGATTGTAGGAGGAGCAGGGATAACGGTTTCAGCCCAAGCAGTTTCCAAACCCGGAGCTTTTGCTTCGATACGGACACGGTCGCCAATTTTAGCGTGAGCCTCGGAACGAAAATAAGATGTCCCTCTTCGAGATTTATACGCCGTATTGTCAATGCTTTGAAGTTGCATTTTCTCGATAAATTCTCCGTTGATGTGCAATTCTACCGAAGCATCTTTTAAAAGCGGCGCCATACTGTCGATATCGTTAAACAGGAAACTTTTGCTGATGGATACATAAATTGGTTTGTCGGGCTCGATGGTTCCGTTCATTACAATTAACGGCTTTTCATTAGAAAAATCTACTTCAAGTATACGCTCGCAAGATGCCAATAGCATAATTACTAACGAGAGATTCAGATATATAATTCTTTTTTTCATTAACCTAAAACTTTAAACGTCAAAACTTATAAGTGTAAGAAAACGATGGGATTATTGGGAAAATGCTGAAGCTTTTGAAAATGGGTTTGCCCTCTGTTTCTATGCTTGCACCACCCTGAACCGGAGTACTAATAACTTCATTTGTAGGTATTATTAGAAACGAGTTGTGATGCGAATATGCATTATAAAGACTCAAATTCCAAATTCCCATCCGCCCTTTCTTTTTGTAACGATAATAATTGAAACTTAAATCGAGCCGATGATATGCCGGCATTTTGTAATTATTGCGTTTGGCAATATACTCCTTTTCTTCTCCGTTTTCAAAGTATTTTTGCATTGCCATCGTTGTCCAGTTTCCGGTAGAGTAAACCCACGATGCGCTTGCATCGAATTTTTTGCCAAACTTATGCATCACCACTGCGTTTATTTTGTGGCGGTTATCGTACTTTGCCGGATAAATGCGACCACGATTTATTTCGCCGTTCGGAAACTGACGATTAGACCACGAAAGCGTGTAACCCAACCATCCCGATGTGTTTCCAAAAGTTTTGTTCGCCATCAGTTCCATACCGTACGATTTGCTTAAGCCTTGCGCTACGCGCTGTTCCCAGTTGAGATTGCTCATGAAAATATTTGCTCCGTCTTTATATTCCACTTGGTTTTTCGACGATTTGTAATAACCTTCTGCCGAAAGATCGAATCCGTGCCAACGACCGAAAACACCTGCCGAAAATTGATGCGAAACCATCGGTTTAATGTTTTTAGTAATGGGGACCCATAAATCGTTGGGCAAACTCAAATAACTGCTTTGCAGCAAATGAACATATTGATTCATTTTTCCGTACGATGCTTTTAACGACCAATCGTCGGTCAGCAAATAACGCGCCGAAACACGCGGTTGAAGGCTCAAATAAGATTTCCCTTGTACGAGAAAACCCGAGAGGTGCAAACCGGCATTCACTTTCAACTTCCGATTAATATCGATTTCATCTTCAGCGTATAGTGACAGTTCTTTCACCAAAACACGTTCATTGGCAAACGTAACGGTGTCGGCTCGCTTCTCAACATCATCTTCTGCCGATGATATTACTCCACTTTGTTCGGGACGAAATTTATGGTTTAACAACGATGTGCCGAAACGAACATAATGATTGCTTACCGGCGTGTAATCAAACTCCAACCGATAGCCGATATCCTGAATTCCGGAACGATAACTTGCCTCGCCGTTTGTTTTACTGGTCTGTATTGTGGTTTGGTCTGAATTTTCTTCCGAAATTGTCAGCACTCTTTTCTCATTCTCTTTCGTTAGAATGTCCGATGAATATCGGCTATAAACAAGCGTTGCATTGGAAAATAATTTGCTGTTTATCGCATAAGCCCAATTGAGTGAAGCCATACGAGTACCCCAACCCATATCAAAATTATTTTTGCTCTCACTTCTCACGTGATGTGTATTGAATGGCGGATTTTCAGGGTCGTAAGTTCCCTGCAAGTTATAAGAACGTTCATTCTTTGAATCCACATTCAGGAACAGTTTGTCTTTTCCGTCATAAACACTCAGATAAAGCCGGCTCTTGTCTGAAAACTTATGATTTATTTTGGCATTGAAGTCGTAAAAATAGTATCCTGCATCGGTATTGTCATAACTGTCCGGTTTTTCCTTTTTTTCTTTTTTCGATGCGTAACGTAAAGCAGGGCGCAGTATCAAATCGAGATAAGTGCGGCGGAGAGATACATTAAACGATGTTTTATCTTTTATAATCGGTCCTTGGAGATTGAATCGCGAAGAAATTAACCCGATGGATGCCGTTCCCGAAAAATCGCGCATGGAACCGTCATTCATCCGCACATCCACCACAGAAGAGAGTCTCCCGCCGTATCGGGCAGGAAAACTACCTTTGTAAAAATCCATTGTTTTTACCGCTTCGGGATTGAATGTGGAAAAAATTCCGCCCAAGTGGCTTACGTGATACAGCGGATTCCCATCGACCAAGTACAGGTTTTCATCCAAATTTCCACCGCGAACGTACATTCCCGCGATTCCTTCGGTTCCGGCCGCTACGCCGGGCATGAGTTGCAGCGATTTAATCACATCTTTTTCTCCCAAAAACGAAGGTAACGCTTGCAACGTTTGCACGTTGAGCGTTATTTTTCCGGTTTCGGCACTGTGCAGCGGCGCTGTTTGTTTACCCTCAATCACCACTTCCTGAAGCAGCGACGAGGGTTGGAGAAAAAAATTGATTACAGTGTCATTCTCTGACACAAAAGAAATTTCGTGCGACGAATATCCCACGTAACTTCCTCTGAGACGAACTTCGCCGGGCGGAAGCGAAAGGCTGTAAAATCCGAAATTATTGCTCACGGCACCTTTTTGCGACAGAAAATCGAAAACATTGGCAGCAATTAGCGTTTCGTACGAACCGGACTCGTGAATAAATCCGCTGATGGTTATATTTTTGGGGCGTTCTTTCAGAATAATGTGCTTGCCACGAATGATATATTGTATGCGGCTCTTTCCGAAAACGGCATCCAAAACCGTTTCGAGCGATGCGCTTTCAACCGTTACGGTTACCGGTGGAAAATCTTTTAACAGCGCAGAATTGTATGAAAATGTGTATCCGGATTGTTTCTCAACTTCCTGCAATACTTTTTCAACAGCTTGTTTGTTTGTTTTTAGTGAGATTTTTTGCTGTGCCGTTGCTCCCGTGTGGAAGCAAACAGCCAGCAAAATAAAGATAGTGTAGTGTTTCATTTGAAATTTACGATTTGCGGTTTTGGACTTTCGGTTTATTTAAATCCATAACCAAGGCTTATACCAAACCATGCGGGACTAAATCCGGATTTTGAAATCAACGGATTCCAATTTATCTGAAACATAAATCCGTTGCGTAAAGGCTGAAAACGATAACCTAACGAGAGATACCCGGCAAACCCAAAGCCTTCAGCATCTATAAAAGCTCTTTCTCCTGTAGTATTAATTGTTCCGTTTCCTTGTACTGAGGCATAGATTGGCAATAAGCCGATACCGGCAAGAAACGAACTGCGTTTTTTGCCCACTAAGTAATTGAATTCTAACGGAACAGTTATTATTCCTATGTGTGCAGGTTCGCCATAATCATCTGTCCCATTTAAGTTAGCGCCACCAATGCCGGCACGAAAACCGATACCGTCCATTCTTCCACGTTGTAATCGCATATCGTAGTTGACACTTCCCAAAAGTCCTGCTCCAAGTCCTTCAACAAAAATGTTTTTGTAAAAACCGTCGAAAGCGGGTTGGGTCGAATTGTATACTTCTGTTTGAGCAAAGGTGGCACCGGCAACAAGTATGCCGATGAATAATAAAAATAGCTTTTTCATATAAATAGTAGTTTGTTTAATTTTCAATTTTTACATGTGTGTCGAGGGTTAAATTGATAATATTAATAATTTCGATAACGCTTTTTTGTGTGAAAGACGATGTGAAAGTGAGTGTTGCCTCTTCTTCGGGCAATTCTAATTTTACATTATAGAAATGCGATAACACGAGAACGACTTCTTTGAGTTGAGCATTGTTGAATGTTAATGATTTGCTTTTTCCATTAATTTCCATCATCGCATCGGGAGAAGTAACTTTCACATTTTCGTTTTCCGCGGTGTAATGTACGATCATTCCGGCGGTGCATAATAGCGGAATAGCAGGACTATCGGGCGTAAACTGCACTTTCCCCGATGCAACATTGAGCCGCGTTTCATTTTCACCGGCCTCAACCGTAAATTCTGTACCCAGCACGCGAACTTCCGCCGTCGGCGTGGTTACGATAAACGGTTTTTCTTCGTCTCGGGCAACGGCAAACGATATTTCGCCCGTCATGGAAACACGGCGCTCGACTTTATCGAAATCTTTCTCGTATTCCAACTCGGCTCCTTTTTGCATATTAATCCGGGAACTATCAGGAAGCATAAAAACTGTGTTATCAGTCTTGGCAACGAGTGTTTCCGAAGAAGAAGTGAACAGAATCCCGATACCGATAATTAAAACCGCAATTGCGGCTGCCGCAGCGATGAGCGGAAAGAGACGCACACGTTGGGGTTTGCCCAATTCGGGAATGGATGTTGATAACTTTTTCCATCCTTCTTTGGAATCAAAAGTGTTGGGCTTGTAGTGCTTGGTTACAAATTCAATACGTTTGTCTATATGTTTGAAATTATCAGTCATTTGATGTTTTCTATAGCTAAGATGCAAAAAGGCAAGAAATCCCTCACTAAAAGAGAAAAATTTTAAGCAAAGAAGAAAAGATAGGCTTTAAAATCTTTCGCGCGAAGCGATTGCATGGCGCGCAAAACGTGATTTTCAACAGTTTTTACGGTCAATCCGGTTTGTTCGGCAATATCTTTGTATCGCATTCCATCGCGTTTAGCCATCAGAAATATTTCGCGACGGCGTTCGGGTAATTCGTCAATCATTTTCCAGATTCGGGCTTCCATTTCGGCACGCTCCATTTGTTCGTCCTGCGATAGAAAATCTTGATTGGGAAGTTCTTCGAGCGATGTTGTGGGTTTGGCATCGCGGATTTTCGTAAGGCAATTGTTGCGAACGGCAGTGTAAAGATACGCTTTTATCGATTTTATCGTTTTCAGGTGCTCTCTTTTATCCCACAAACTCACAAAAGTTTCCTGTACAACATCCTCTGCTTCATCGGCATCATTCATAAAATGCAACGCGTGCAAACAAAGCTGACGATAATAGTTGTGATAATATACAGAAAACTGTTTTTTTGAAATTTGCATCGATTGGTACTAATAGAATTAAGGTGCAAAAGTAGTAAAAAAGGTGGAAATGTTAAAAAGGAAAATCTTTTGAACTCACCTCATCCCGTCATGAGTATAATTGACTTTACTCTGACGTTTAACTTAAAATTACACAATCTTATCGTACGGCAACGAAGCAATAACATCTGAGATTTTTGCCAACCCTTCTTTCAGCGGTTTCGAGACCATTCCTTTAACAAACGGATTAAGATCGGCACGAAGTGTTATTTTCATTTTAGTATCTTTTTCGGCTTTCTGAACAAGCTGAATCCACAGAAAAACATCAAAGGGCAGATTTTCCGATTTAAATTTCACCAGTTTGTTAGGTTCGCGCTCCACTACATTGAAACGCACTTCACCTATAGGATCAACACGGAACGAGCAGGAATCGCTGTCGAATTTGAAATCCTTGATTTTGTCTTCGGGAATCTGGTCTTTAATCAAATCGAGCTTGCTCAAATCTGAGAGCACACGAAAGACATCCGCATTGTTGTGAGATATGGTTTTTATATCGCTTGTAAACTCGGTCATTTATTCGTTTTCTTTGTTTGTCCCCAATTTTCGGGATTTTTACGCCAGTCTTGCAATGTTTTCAGTTCCGATTCTGCGATGTAATCTATCCGGAGCGCTTCGTCTAAAATTGCATCGTAAGTGGTTAAGGTTGTCAGTTCAACCCGTGCTTCTTTCATTGAGGTTTTTGCTTTAGGGAAACCGTAAGTAAAGATGGCAACCATCCCAATAACATCTGAACCACTGTTTCGAATGGCCTCAACGGCTTTCAAGCTACTTTGTCCTGTGGAAACGAGGTCTTCCACCACCACTACTTTTTGTTTGGGCCTTAGATCGCCTTCGATAAGATTTTCCAGTCCGTGTCCCTTCGGTGCAGACCGAACGTAAACAAACGGAAGTCCAAGCACGTCGGCTACAAGCGCTCCCGGAGCAATGGCACCGGTGGCAACGCCGGCAATGGCTTCCACCTGCGGATATTTTTCAAGAATAACACGACCAAATTCTACTTTTATGAAATTTCGGATATCGGGATACGACATAAGCTTCCGGTTGTCGCAGTAAATGGGCGATTTCCATCCCGACGCCCAGGTAAACGGATTGGAAGGTTGCAACTTTATAGCTTTTATTCTGATAAGCTTTTCTGCTGTTAATTTTTCTACGATGTTCATTATTCAACTTTTTTATCTGAAACTTTAAACGAAACACAAAAATAGTATTTTAAAAGGAAAAATAGGGTATGATTGGATGGAAAAAGTAACTACCCTGTTCCGGTAGAATCAGAATCTTCAATCACCACCTCACTGTCGATTTCCTACAAAACTTCACCCAGTGTTGCGATACTTATTTTTATACCCGAACTTTTAAGCAGTGCATAAGCACAAGCCTCAAGTGTAGAGCCTGTGGTAATTATGTCATCTACCAATAAAACGTGTTTGTTAGCAAATAGCTGTGGATGACAAACATCAAAAATATCTTTTACGTTTTCCCAACGTTGTGTTTTGGTTCGTGTGGTTTGTGTGGGATTGAAAATGGAACGAATCAGATTTCCACTCGATACAGGAATAGATGTGGCTTCCGACAAACCATCGGCAATCATTTGTGCTTGATTGTAACTTCTTTGTTTTTGCTTCTTGGGATGAAGAGGAACAGGAACGATAAAATCGATGGTTTTGATAAACTCACTTCCCAGCAAATCTTTACCAAACAGTTTTCCCAGCAGAACACCGATTTCTTTCTTGTTATTGTATTTGAGTTCACGTATAAGCGGTTGCAAAACACCTTTCTTTGAATAAACACAAAAAGTTGCCACTCGTTCGAATGGAAATCTGCCCGCCAAAAGGGTTTCGGCAAGATTATCGGGTTCGTTGAAATTGTTGGTTCTGGGAAGTTTGTGTAAACATTGCAAACAGACCCCTTCTTCGGATGGCAGAAGCTTGTTGTCGCAAACCGGACAGCAGTTCGGGAAAAATAAATTTGAGAGTTCGTTTAAAACAATTTTCAGATTCATTTAGTCGTCCTCCGGAATTGTACCCAAACACTTCAAAATATCCCGCATCAAAAATCCTCTGCTTAACCCAAATCGAATGACTTTCATCCGTTTATCGTACTCCGATTTTCCTTTTACAGATTTCAGTTTCTTTTCCAATAAAGGTTTTAACGATTGAGTAAGCAACTCGTCGGAAAATTCTTCGAATGCTTCGTTAATTGTTTCCTGCGGAATTTGTTTTTGCCGTAAGGCAAATTCAATCTTGGTTTTTCCCCACTTGCTGAAACGAAGTTTGTCGTTGATGAAACTGTGAGAGAATCGGGTATCGTCGATGTATTTTTGTTTATGCAGAAGAGCCATGATACGATTGATTACATCATCTTCAAGACTCAATCGTTGCAACTTTTGTCTGATTTCAAACGAACAACACTCTTTCATGGAACAGATTCTCGCCATGCGTTGGTAAGCGTTTTTCTCAGAAATTGGTTTGCGCTCTTTTTGTTCCATAATCTACCTTTTTTCGGCTTTTATCATCCGCTCGTTTCCCGAAATATCTTTTCTTCGTTCGATATTTTTGAATCCTTTTTTTTCCAGTAAACGGACTACGCCTTCTCCTTTCTCACGATTCATCTCAAAAAAAAGCTTACCACCTTTGTTGAGATTTTTCAATGCTAAATCCGATATTTTTTCGTAAAAAATCAATGAGTTGTCATCTGGAACAAAAAGCGCTACATGCGGCTCAAAGTTTAGCACGTTTTCTTCCATATCGTTTTTCTCCGACTCGGTTACGTACGGCGGATTACTGACAATAATATCGAAAACCTCATCAACGTTTTGTAACTGTAAAATATCTTTCTGCGAAAAACTCACAGTAACACCATTAATTTCGGAATTTTTTCGGGCGATCTCCAATGCCTCTTCTGAAATATCCCACGCATGAACTTCAGCAAAAGGTAGATTTTTTGCCAATGAAATGGCAATGCAGCTACTTCCGGTTCCAATATCCAGAATTCTGATTTTTTCGTTTTTTATTGTTTCTAAGATCCATTGTACCAACTCTTCGGTTTCGGGGCGGGGAATTAACACAGACCCGTTTATATGGAAAGTTAATCCGAAAAACTCAGTTTCACCCAAAATATATTGAATCGGGGTGAAATTCTTCAATTTACCGACAATTTCCACTATTTGCAACACCTGCGCATCGGATAAATTGTTAAATTTGCACGCTAAAATATCAGCAAAGGGTATTCCGACTCCTTTTTCAAGAATTAATCGCGTTAAACTGTTAATTTCACCTTCGGAATAAAGGTTTTCCAGTTCACCCTGGATGTATTTTTTCGGATTTTGCATCAGCGCCGATTTTTTATAAAACAAAGATAGAAAAAATGACGTTAGACGAGAAATTTATGTACCGCTGTCTGCAGCTTGCCAAAAAGGGTGAGGGTTTTGCTAAACCCAATCCGATGGTGGGCGCGGTAATCGTGCATAACGGACAAATTATCGGCGAAGGCTATCACAGACAATTCGGCGAAGCACACGCTGAAGTGAATGCAGTTAACTCGGTAAAAGACCCGTCGCTACTCTCGTCGTCAACCATGTACGTTTCGCTTGAGCCCTGCGCACATCATGGAAAAACTCCACCATGTGCTGAACTGGTAATCGAAAAGAAAATCCCAAAAGTGGTCATAGCCGTTTCGGATCCTAATCCGAAAGTATCGGGTAAAGGCCTTGAAATGATGCGTAACGCTGGAGTGGATGTTACTGCAGGTATCTTACAACAAGAAGCCGAAGAGCTAAACCGGGCTTTTTTCGTGAATCAGTTATACAACCGCCCTTATGTAATTCTTAAATGGGCACAAAGCGCCGATGGATTTATCGACCATAAACGTTCATCGGCTGAAGAAAAAGCTCCGGCGCAGATATCGAATGAGTTGACTCACAGTATCGTTCACAAGTTTCGCACTCAAGTGCAGGGAATAATGGTGGGAACGAACACGGCGCTTTTAGACAATCCTAAGTTGAACGTCCGCAAGTGGTTCGGCAACAATCCTGCACGAATCGTTATTGACAGGGATGCCAAGATTCCGTCCAACGCTGCGATATTTAACGATGATGCGAATGTTATCGTTTTTACTCAATCGGATTATCCGATTAAAAAAAATAATGTAAAACCTATTGTAATCAACTTCAATGAAGATACAAACATACAGATCTTGAAACATCTGTACGCTGAAAGAATATTCTCGGTGATCGTAGAAGGTGGTGCACGCTTATTATCCACCTTTATCGAAAAGAATATTTGGGACGAAGCTTACGTTGAAATTTCTGAAAAGAAACTTATTTCCGGTGTGGAAGCTCCCAAGATTTCTATGGATAATGCAATTATTAAAAAGTATTTAGATTCCGCTCAACATCATTTAAAGAATAAAATAACTCAAAATTTTCTTTAAATATTTACTTTGCTATGGTTTAAGCGAAAAATCTTTCTACTTTTGCAGAACTTAAACGTATTGTACAATATTTTTTGAAACAAATGACATTAAAATATCTCTACCAAACTGTTTCTATACTATTATGGGTCTTGATATTCTCCTCTTGCCTTAATTCAACGGAAAGCGATATTGAGCTATCTCACGATGCTCAGATTTATTCGTTTAGCATGTCCTCATCAAAAGACACAACCAGAGTACTTTCCGGAACAAAGTTTTCCATTGATCAGGTTAACAACAAGATTTTCAATCAGGACTCCCTACCTTATCTTTTTCATGTTGACAGCATTAAATTGAATATAGCCGGGAGAAACAATTACGCGGTTCCTAAAGTACTTATTATTCTGCAAGAAAAAGACAGTAGTTATTTATGGAACGGAAAGGACTCTGTTGCATTTAAACGGTTAAAGTCAATCGAGACAACTGCTGAAGACGGTAAAACTGTCAAATTGTATGAGTTTAAGGCCAATATTCACCAACAAGATCCCTATATTTTAAACTGGACACTGATGGCGCAAAACCATCTGATTGCCCCGGTTAACAAGCAAAAGACCATTCTGCATAATGGGAAATTTGTTACTTACTACAAATCCGGGTTAATGATTAAAGCATCAT
Source organism: Bacteroidales bacterium UBA1035 (assembly GCA_002316835.1). Taxonomy (GTDB): domain Bacteria; phylum Bacteroidota; class Bacteroidia; order Bacteroidales; family Dysgonomonadaceae; genus Petrimonas. The sequence continues at coordinate 29,257 of DCEG01000080.1, forward strand.
CTTCGTTGTTGTCAGATGGAAAAAGCTGGACGCCCTTAACAGTTTCGGGATTGCCTGTAACAGTAAAAATGAACACCATTTTCTCGATAACCGATGGCTCTGTTCCCAGGGTTTACGCTCAAGATGCTGACAACAGTATTTATACATCAACAGACGGGTTAATCTGGAGCAAGGTTACTTCCGGTTATCCGGTTATTTCCATATTCGGGAAACTGCCTTCGGCATCAGGAGAATTTGCGATACTTACTGCCGTAAACGATGCAGGAACACTTAAGTTTGCCACAACAAAGGACTTCATGACTTTTGTAGTGAAAAACGCCATCCCCGATAAAGATAACGAAGGTTACAACGAAACATTCCCTGTATCTGATTTTTCAGCCGTAAGCCTGGAGAATCCCACGGTCTTTTCTGCAAAATATATTATTCTTTCAGGTGGAAAAGATAAAAATAACATTGTGAACAATAAGCTTTGGATTATTAAGGAAAATGGAGATGAAATAACATATCTCGACACTCCGTCTTCTATAAATCTTCAGTTAAGCGAGTTATTCTTGTATGATAACAAGGTTTATTTGATGACTTTTGAAACAGGCAAAAACAAATTATATTACTCAAATTACGGGCTAGACTGGATATCAGGCGGAACAAGCCAAACTCTTCCCGATAACTTTGCAAGTAGAATAGATGCATCAGTAATCACTGATTCCAATAATTTTATCTGGATTTTCGGCGGAGAATCCGGCACACAGGTACAAATTGTTGATGTTTGGCGAGGAAGGCTCAATAAATTAGCGAAATAAAGAAGTTTTCCCGATACTTTAAAGGTAAATTTTTCGTTAGAAGAAGACAAACCAATAAGTTCAGCAATGAAAAAAAATAATTTTGTCTTTTTTCTGCTTTTTACTTCTGCGGTGTTTTCTGTCGGTAATATCAGAGCGCAGGAATACAAGCACGAAATAGGAGCAGCTCTGGGAACATCTTTCTATCTGGGCGATGCCAACAAAACGAAACTTTTTCTACATCCGGGAGTTGCCGCAGGAGTTTTGTACAGATACAACAATAATTTTCACTGGGCAATAAAAACTAACCTGCTTGCAGGTAAGATATCGGGAAATACGGAAGATGCACATAATGTTTTTCCGCTGACGCAACAAATATCGTTTGAAAGAACATTTATCGAATTAGGTGGACAGATCGAATTCAATTTTCTGCCTTTTAGTGATAAATTTTCATATAGGAATGCAAAGCCATACACACCGTATATTTTTACGGGAGCAGGCACAACTTTAGCGACAGGTGATAAACTGTTTTTTAACACAAACATACCGATAGGGATCGGGTTTAAATACAAAATAAAAGAAACACTGAACGCCGGACTGGAATTTTCCATGCGAAAATTGCTCGGAGATGATTTCGATGTGACAGAAAAAAATGCTGATCCAGACTTAGATTCTCCCTACGGCATAAAAAGTTGTTTTTTTAAAAACAAAGACTGGTATTCACTCACAATGATCACTTTGACATGGGATTTCGGACTCAGGAATGATCAGTGTTGTGACTAACTTAAGAAGCACAGAATATATATGTCATTACTTGACAAAATTGATAAAGAAAACATTCCTCAGCATATTGCTATCATAATGGATGGCAACGGAAGGTGGGCAAAATCCAAGGGTTTGGATAGAGCCGAAGGTCACAGAGAAGGAGCTGCATCAGTACGTAAAGTAGTAGAGGCGGCAACAAAAGCGAAAGTGAAATTTCTCACCTTGTATGCTTTTTCCACGGAGAACTGGCTCAGACCAGAAGAAGAGGTAAATACGCTGATGGAGTTAATGGTTTACATCCTTACAAAAGAAACGGACGATTTAATTAAAAACGGAATTCGGTTGCAATGCATCGGAGATATTCAACGATTGCCCGAAAAGACCAGAAACACATTAAATAGTTGTATCGAACAAACTTCGCAAGGAGCAAATCTGACCTTGGTTTTAGCTTTGAGTTATTCATCTCGCTGGGAACTGGCTAATGCAGTAAAAGCTATCTCCACCGATGTCAAAAACGGAATATTAGATGAGAACTCAATTACAGAAGAGACCGTCAGTGAATATCTAACCACAAAAGATATGCCTGAACTCGACTTACTCATCAGAACCGGAGGGGATATTCGCATCAGTAACTTCCTGTTGTGGCAGGCTGCATATTCCGAATTATATTTCACACGTGCTTTCTGGCCCGATTTCGATGAAGAGTGTCTTTACCAGGCTATACTGGATTTTCAGAAAAAAGAAAGACGCTTCGGTAAAACAAGTGAACAATTAGCAAAAGAGAACCAATAGATTTCGATATACAAGACTGTAAAAGTAACAGTTGAAGAGAAAGAAAAAAAAATCACAATGTTGAAGAAAACATTTTATTTAGTTGTACTATTTGTCATATTTTCGCAGGGAATGTCGTTTGGACAAGTAACAATCAACGACACTATCAAAACTGCATCTTCGCCGGATGTTCCTGTTGTTAATTACACAGCGACACCCAAAAAATACATTATTGCCGATATTGATGTCACCGGCGTTGAGGGTACTATGTATGAAGATCAAAAGTTCGTGTTGGTAGGTTTTTCCGGGTTGGCTAAAGGACAAGAGATCCAGATTCCCGGAGAAGAAATTACCAATGCCGTACAACGCTTTTGGAAACAAGGTTTATTTTCCGATATAAAAATTTTGCAGACTAAAATAGAAGGGGATAGTACGTGGCTCGAGATCAGGCTAACAGACAGGCCACGCGTATCAGATATTCGTTACATTGGAATGAAAAAAAGTGAACGAGACGATATTGAAAAGAAAGTATCCATGGTAAAAGGAAACCAAATTACCCCTAACCAAATAAATCAGGCAAAAGTAATAATAGAAAAATATTTTGATGAAAAGGGATTTGGAGATGCTGTAGTTTCCATTATGCAGCGTCCCGATGTAAGTGCACAAAACCAAGTAATCCTTGACATTGAAGTAGACAAAAAAGAAAAAATAAAGGTCAATAAGATCAATATCGAAGGAAATGAATCCATTTCGGATCGTGCACTCAAATGGGCGATGAAAAAAACCAATGAAAAGGGAAATATTCTTCATCTTTTCCGCACGAAAAAATTTGTTGAAGATCTTTACAAAGAAGACAAGAAGAACTTTTTGAATAAATACCACGAATTTGGTTACAGAGATGCAGAAATTGTTAGAGATTCAGTATACAAGAACGATGAGAAAACTGTAAATATCGATCTTGTAGTGGATGAAGGTCCGAAATATCATATCCGTTCCATCAACTGGGTGGGAAATACGCAGTACAATTCGGTCGATTTGGATAGAATGTTGAACATGAAGACCGGAGATATTTATAACCAGAAGAAATTGCAGGAAAGACTTATATCTGACGACGATGCAGCCATCAACCTGTATCAGAATAATGGTTATCTGTTTTCAAACATCGACCCGATTGAAATAAACATCGAAAACGATTCCGTAGATTTGGAACTTCGTGTAACAGAAGGTCCGAAAGCAACCATTAAGAAAGTAATTATCCAGGGTAACGATCGATTATATGAAGATGTTATCCGTCGTGAATTACGTACCAAGCCGGGGGCTGTTTTCAGTAAAGAAGATCTAATTCGTTCAGTACGCGAAATAGCTCAAACCGGACATTTCGATCCCGAAAACTTACAACCGGGGGTAAATCCAAATCCCGAAGACGGAACGGTTGACCTTACTTACCCATTAACTTCCAAAGGAAACGACCAAATTGAATTTTCTGCCGGGTGGGGAGTTACAGGGTTAGTAGGCAAACTAAGTCTGAAACTCAATAATTTCTCGTTAAGAAACTTAATCAACCGTGAAAATTACAAGGGAATTATCCCCCAAGGTGAAGGTCAAACGCTTATTTTAAGTGCACAAACGAACGGACGTTATTATCAGTCTTATCAATTCTCATTTATCGAACCCTGGTTTGGTGGCAAACGTCCCAATAACTTTTCATTAAGTGCTTACTACTCGAGATATACCGGACTTAACTCAGATTATTACACCCAAATGAATCCTTATTCATACGGTGGTTATGGTGGATATAGCCCTTACGGATACGGAGGTTATAGTCCGTATGGATATGGCGGATACAGTCCCTACGGATACGGAGGTTATGGCGGATACGGAGGTTACGGAGGCTATGGCGGGTACGGTTATCAGGATATGATGGAGTACTCCTACGACCCGAATCAGGTGTTCGAAATGATCGGAGCTTCCATTGGATATGGGAAAAGGCTGGAATGGCCGGACGATTATTTCCAGATCATGGCAGAGTTGGGATATCAACGATACAATCTCAAAAACTGGTCGTGGCAACAGTTTCCATTCCAAACCGGCTCAAGTAACAGTGTGACTTTAGGTATAACATTACAAAGAAACTCCATAGACAACCCGATTTACACGCGCTTAGGATCACAGTTCACATTGAGTGTAAGTGCAACTCCTCCATTTTCGCTGTTCAACAACACCGATTATTCAAAAATGGCATACTCTGATCCGGCAAAATATACCTGGAACGAATATCACAAATGGAAACTGAAAATCAGGACATACACCCCACTTGCTCCGCTTACTGTTAAGAGAACTCCGGTTATCGCCACCAGAGCCGAATTTGGAATTCTAGGACATTACAACAAAAACAAACTTACGCCATTCGAAACGTTTGACGTGGGTGGAGACGGTATGAGCGGTTATTCTTCGTCTTTTGCAACAGAAAACATCGCCTTACGCGGTTACGACAATAACTCCATCATACAGCAAGGACGTGCATATACCCGATTGGGATTAGAACTTCGATATCCGTTGATTCTGGAACCCAACTCTACCATTTACGCTGTGGGATTCCTTGAAGCAGGGAACGCGTGGTATGATCTGAAAGATTTTAATCCTTTCGATCTGAAGCGTTCAGCCGGCGTTGGTGCCCGTATCTTTCTGCCTATGATCGGTTTAATGGGAATCGACTGGGCGTACGGTTTCGACCCAATCCGTGGAAGTCGTTCAAACAGCGGAAGTCAGTTTCACTTTATCATCGGACAGGAATTTTAATTTAACATAATTTAGCGGCCTCATTATAAACGAAACCATCTTTTTAATGTCTTTACATTCACAGAACAATTAAAACAACTTAGCATTATGAAACGAGCAGGTAAATCAGTTCTACACAAAAAGATGATTTTAGCGAGTTCCATACGACATTAATAAAAAAAATTAAAAAACTAAACGTATGAAAAAGACTTTATTTTTTATAGGCTTATTTTTAGCCTTAGCTATCGGAAGCACCCACGCACAAAAGTTTGCGCTTATTGATATGGAATATATTTTAGAAAAAATTCCGGCTTATGAAAATGGGAACAAACAACTCGAAAATATATCCAAGCAATGGCAGAGTGAAGTAGACAAAGCCGCCCAGGAAGTGGAAGCGATGTACAAAAAATACCAGGCAGATTTGGTTTTTCTGGCAGGTGAAGCCAAAACAAAACGTGAAAACGAGATCGTTGCAAAAGAAAACGAAATTAACACACTACGCAATAAATATTTCGGCCAACAAGGTGAACTGATGAAACGTCGCGAAGCTATTATGAAACCTCTTCAGGATGATATCTACAATGCGGTAAAAGAAATTGCCACAGCCAATTCGTATCAGGTGGTGGTCGACAGAGCTTCGGCGTCAACCATTATATTCGCGTCGCCAAGTATAGATATCAGTGATCAAGTTTTAGCGCGATTAGGATATTAATAACCAAATAATTATTATCTTTGCGACTCAAAAAAATAAAACGGGTTGAAAAAGATTGAAAAGTAAAAATAACCAAAACCTACGTTCGATCTCACTCAATCGAAATTTAAGAAACAAGTAAAACAGTTATAAAAATTATCATGACAAAAAAATTAATCATCTTATTGCTGGCAATCGCTCCCATCGCAGCCGTTGCCCAAAACGCAAAACTGGCGCACATAAACACTCAGGAAATTTTCAGTCTGATGCCTGAACTACCCGGTATTGAAACTCAACTGAACACACAACAAGAAGAGATTACTAAAAACGGACAGGCAATTGTTGACGAGTTCAACAAAAAGGCTGAAGAATTCCAAAAAACTGCTACTACTGCTTCAGAGGCTGTAAAAGCAGACCAACAAAAACAATTGGATCAATTACAAGAAAGATACCAAATGTTTTTGCAGAACAGCCAAAAAACAATGGAAGAATTAAGACAAAAACTCTTGGCTCCGGTTCAACAAAAAATCGCCAACGCTATTAAAGCGGTAGGTGATGAAAAAGGATACACTTATATTTTCGATCTGGCTGCCGGAAATCTTGTTTATGTGGCCACAACAGGTGCGGAAGATGCCACTCCGTTGGTTAAAACCAAATTAGGAATTAAGTAAGATCATCTGCAATCATAATAAAAAAGCTCTCGAAAATCGAGAGCTTTTTTTGCATCCTACCTTACCCCAAAATCCTTCTAGTAATTAGGGAATAAGCTGTAAAGGAAACTTAGTATGCTGATAAATGAATGATTTGCGTCATTAAAGGTCAATAATCAGACCTATTCTTCGTCGACAATATCATCAATTTTTTCAGCCAAATCGGAGCCTTCCTCCTTTACTGTTTCTTCTTCTTTCTTGAAAGCCTGTTTTACCCTTTCAAAGTCTTCTTTCCAGGCTTCGCCTACTTTGGAGAAAAAACTCGTTGCACTTTCTTTTACAACATCCCATTTGTTTTCCGCAACATCATCAAATTTTCCAAGTTTTTCCGATAGCTCATTTTTCAGCCCTTTCAGTTTCTCTATTTGTTCAGCATACTCCTCTTTAGCATCCTCGGCTATGTTAGCTACACCTTGTTTCATTTCATCAATCTTAGTATCGAGCTGATCTAAGATCTCTTGCGTTTTTTGCTTAAATTCCTGTTTATTCATACGATATTTTTTATTAAAAGATCCATTATTAAAACAGACATCGGCTTATTTTAGTTCAAAATGTTAAATCAAAAAGCAAAAAAAATCTTATCTTTGTAGTCTTTATTTTTTCAAACACACTTTATGTTAAACATAGTGATATTTGGCGCACCCGGTTCAGGAAAGGGTACGCAAAGCGAACTGACAGCAAAGAAATACGGACTAAAACACGTATCGACGGGAGAACTGCTGAGATCTGAGATTAAAGCCGGATCAGAACTGGGAAAAATTGCCGATAGTTATATCTCTTTTGGGAATTTGGTACCGGATGAGATTATGATCGGGGTACTGGAAGATTTGATAAAAAAAAATCTTGACCAAAAAGGCTTCGTCCTGGATGGATTTCCCAGAACACTACCTCAAGGCATTGCACTTGACCAGAAGTTACAAAAAAACGGAGTTGGTATCTCCGCGGTGTTCAGCCTCGAGGTCGATGAAGAAGAACTTATCAACAGGCTTCTCAATCGTGGTAGATATTCAGGGCGCTCCGACGACAATCGGCAAACTATCGAATCCCGTTTACAAGTGTATCACCAGCAAACTGAACCGGTTAAGGAGTATTATGCCAATCAGAATAAGCTGACATACATAAAAGGTAAAGGTTCAATTAGCGATATTTTTAAATCTATAGAACAAGTGATAGATAATCTTATGGACGGATAAAATGGCGGAAACAAATTTTGTTGATTATGTAAAAATCTTTTGCAGATCTGGAAAGGGTGGACGTGGTTCAACTCATTTCAGAAGAGAAAAATATATCCCTAAAGGCGGACCTGATGGTGGAAACGGCGGCGATGGCGGAAGCATTATATTACGTGGTAACCGAAACTACTGGACGCTGCTCCATTTAAAATTTCAACGACATATATTTGCAGGACACGGTGAAGGCGGATCACGACGTAACAGTTCTGGTAAAAGAGGAGAAAGTAAAATTATTGAAGTTCCATGCGGTACAGTTGCATATGACGCTCATACAGGCGAATATTTATGTGACATTACCGACGATGGACAAGAAATTGTTTTACTTAAAGGCGGACGCGGTGGCTTGGGAAACACAAATTTTAAATCGGCAACCAATCAGGCACCTCGTTATTCTCAACCGGGAGAACCATATGAAGAAAAATGGGTAATTCTTGAACTAAAGTTGCTTGCCGATGTGGGTTTGGTTGGCTTTCCCAATGCAGGAAAATCAACACTTTTATCGGTTGTATCTGCTGCAAAGCCAAAAATAGGAAATTATCCGTTTACCACACTTGAGCCTAATCTGGGGATTGTGAGTTATCGGGATGGGAAATCGTTTGTGATGGCTGATATTCCCGGAATTATCGAAGGAGCGAGCGACGGGAAAGGGCTTGGATTACGCTTTTTGCGCCATATAGAGCGAAACTCCCTGCTACTTTTTGTCGTCCCTGCTGACGCCGAGGACATTCACAATGAATACAACATATTGTTGAACGAACTCACCCAGTACAATCCCGAGTTGTTAGACAAACGTCGTGTTTTGGCCATTTCTAAATCAGATATGCTTGACGATGAACTGATGCACGAAATATCCTACGACTTGCCGAAAATCCCATATGTTTTCATATCTTCAATAACAGGATATGGAATTCCCGCATTGAAAGATATTCTTTGGAGAGAACTGAATTCTGATGATATCGTGCAGGTTTCTGCATCTAAGGAGTCTCTTATTCATAGATCCTTAGATGTACAATCGTTGGAGTTTGAACCCGAAGAGGAGTTTGAAGATGACCTGGACGATGAGTACGTAGAAGAAGACGAAAATTATTACGAAGAGGATTTTTAAACGTATGGTACGCCACCCCAATTACTCGAACCTGCTTTTCTTCAGGATATTTGCAAACGAACCACGTTTGTCCCATTTCTCCACAACAAGAACAGGTGGCGTAAGTAGTGGTGAATTCAGATCACTCAATTTGGGAAACTATTCCGATGATAATCCGCTGAATATTTTTGAGAATCGCAACATCATAGCCCGGAAGTTCTACAAGGAAGTCGATGATCTGATCACTCCACATCAAACACACGGCAACAAAGTGCTGCTTATAGATGCTGATTTTCTGAATCTCCCCAACACAGATAAAATAGAAAAGTCGTACGGATTCGATGCATCTGTTACACAAGAAAAGGGTTATTTTCTTTGTGTTACTACTGCCGATTGTGTTCCTATTTTATTATTCGACAATAAAAAAGAAGCAATTGGGGCAATTCATGCCGGATGGAGGGGAACCACAGGGAGAATAGTTGAAAACACGATCCTTAAAATGCAGGAAAAATTCGGAACTGATCCTAAGGATATTTTGGCTGCGATTGGTCCCGCAATCTGTATCGATAATTATGAGGTAGGAAATGAAGTTGCAAAAGAGTTCCGGTTAAAGGGTTTTAATCTGAATAAATCAACATCCTACATTAACAATTTATCTCAAAAGTTACATGTTGACCTTAAAGAAATCAACCGGCAAGAACTCATTCGATTAGGTGTTCCCAGGAACCAAATTGAGAAAACAAGATACTGCACTTATACCAACAACCGTTTATTTTTCTCAGCCCGAAGGCAATCGATACATTCCGGCAGGATGCTCACAGGAATAATGCTGAAATAAAAAAGAGACGTTGTATACAACGTCTCTAATTGTTTTAATTTAAAACTTTTTTTTCATTAATAGCGATTGCTAACTACATCCCAATCGATAATTTTCCAGATCTCTTTCAAGTGATCGGCACGACGGTTTTGATAATCAAGATAATAAGAGTGTTCCCATACATCAAATCCTAAAATCGGCGTTAGTCCTTTTGTCAACGGATTTCCGGCGTTAGCTTCTTTTTCGATAGACAACTTACCGCTGGCGTCTTTTGCCAACCAAACCCATCCTGAACCGAATACCGATGCTCCGGCAGCGTTGAATTCTTCTTTAAATTTATCGAATGAACCAAATTGAGAATTGATTGCATCAGCTAATTTCCCTTTGGGTTCGCCACCACCATTCGGTTTAAACGATGTGAAATATATGTTGTGATTGAGGGTTTGTCCGGCATTGTTAAAAATTGCACCATCACTTTTCTTTACGATTGTTTCCAAATCTGCATTTTCGAACTCTGTTCCCACAACTAATTTATTCAGGTTGTCCACATAGGCCTGATGGTGTTTGCCATAATGGAGTTCAACGGTTGTTTTACTAATAACCGGCTCTAACGCATCGGTTGCATACGGTAATGCTACTTTTTCAAATTTCATAGTTTCTTTATTTTTAGAATTGTTATTTTCATTATTTTTCGCTTTTGAATTTGTGCAGGTGACAACAGACGCTGCAAAAATTGTCGCTAAGAAGAGATACTTAATTGCTTTCATAATTGAAAAATTGATTGTTTGTACCATATTAACGAAACAATCGTAAAAAAGTTCATACTATTTAGAATGAAACTTAATAATTTTGGCATAGAAAATAAAAAAAAATCAGTCTGGAGACACAAGTCCAGACTGACAAATAATATCAGATAATCAATAGATTATTCTTATTTATATTAGTTTTTATTTATAGCTTGTACCAAATATTTTTATACTGAAGGGATCGGCGGAAAAGACAAACCGTCCGGTATATCTTTTGCCGGATTGTCAGCTTTATTTTCTGTATTGTCATACACATTTTTTGAACTGTCTTCGTTTTGAAGAATCTCTTCTGAACGAGAAACCCAGGGACGTTTTCCGAAAATATGTTCCAGATTCTCGGCATAAATGATCTCCTTCTCTAATAATATTTGAGACAATTGATGGTGCCCATCAGCATGTTTTCGAAGTAAATCTTTGGCTCTTTCGTATTGTTCAGCAACCATTATCTTAACTTCAGCATCGATAAGTTCTGCTGTATTTTCACTAAACGGTTTTTGGAAAGTATAGTCCTGCCCGGAAGAATCGTAATAACTTAGGTTGGGCATTTTATCGCTCATTCCCAAATAAGTGATCATGCCGTAGGCTTGTTTCGTCACCCGCTCCAAATCGTTCATGGCTCCCGACGATATTTTGCCAATAAAGACTTCTTCGGCAGCTCTTCCCCCAAGCAGTGCGCACATCTCATCAAGCATTTGGTCTTTCGTTGTAATTTGTCTCTCCTCGGGAAGATACCACGCAGCGCCCAGCGCTTTTCCGCGGGGAACAATGGTAACCTTCACCAACGGATTGGCGTGCTCCAAAAACCAGCTTAACGTGGCGTGTCCTGCTTCGTGGATAGCGATGGATTTTTTCTCGTCCTGCGTGATGATTTTATTCTTCTTCTCTAATCCACCGACAATACGGTCAACAGCACTAATAAAATCCTCTCTTTCAACAAACTTCTTCTTATTTCGCGCAGCGATAAGAGCAGCTTCGTTGCAAACATTGGCAATGTCGGCACCGGAAAAACCGGGTGTCTGACGAGCCAGAAATTCAACATCTACTGACTCATCTATCTTGATGGGACGAAGGTGAACTTTGAAAATTTCTTTTCTGTCATTCAAATCAGGTAATTCCACGTAAATTTGTCTGTCGAAACGACCGGCACGAAGCAAAGCTTTATCTAAAATATCCACCCTGTTGGTGGCTGCAAGAATAATCACTCCACTATTGGATCCAAAACCGTCCATCTCCGTGAGAAGTTGATTCAGCGTATTTTCCCGCTCGTCATTCGAGCCGAAATTAACATTCTTCCCACGAGCACGCCCAACTGCATCTATCTCGTCGATAAACACAATACACGGCGATTTTTCTTTTGCCTGGCGGAACAAATCACGAACACGTGATGCTCCAACTCCAACAAACATTTCCACGAAATCGGAACCGGATATCGAGAAAAAAGGGACATTTGCCTCACCGGCAACTGCTTTCGCCAATAGAGTCTTCCCTGTGCCCGGAGGCCCTACAAGCAGAGCTCCTTTGGGGATCTTGCCTCCAAGATTGGTGTAATTACCGGGATGTTTTAAAAATTCAACGATCTCCTGCACTTCTTCTTTTGCCTCAGAAAGCCCCGCCACATCTTTAAAAGTAGCTTTTGGTCCCGCATCCTTATCGAAGAGCTGTGCTTTAGACTTTCCTACACTGAAAATGCCGCCTCCGGCACCTCCGGGACCACCCTGCATACGCCTCATCATCCATATCCAGAAAACAATGATCAGCAGAAAAGGAGCAAACGTGAGCAACATTCCCCATATCTCTGATGTAGTATCGAACCGGACTTTTATATCGTATCCCTTTTCTTTTTTAACGGTATCAAGAAACTCTGAAGTTCCTTGGGTAGAAGGTATATTTACAGTTACAAAAGGATTAGCTGAGAACCTGCTTGCATCTTCTCCAAAGACATAATTCACAGATTCGGAACGAACTTTCGCTTCAGCAATTTCCTTATTGCTGTAAACAACGATGCTCTCAATCCGGTTATCGCTTACGTATTCTTGAAAATCAGACCAATCGACTTTCTTTAAAGTTTTGTTCTGTCCAAAAAAAAGCATTCCTATTAACCCCATCGACAAAATGGCGTAAATCCAGTATGCATTGAACGGCTGATTGGGACCAGGATTACCTAATCCCCCGGGCCGAACCGGCTTCTTTGGTTTATTATTTTGATTATTTTGGTTGTTATTTTCCATTAACTTTCTCCTGCTTTTTCCTATGTAATCTTTGTTGAGTATATGTAACACTTTAGATGAAAATAAGTTTTAATCCAGTGCGGGAACTTGCTCCAACGGAGCGTCTTCCCACAAATGATCGAGGTTATAGTACTGCCTTAATTCGGGTACGAAAATATGTACAATAATATTACCATAATCGATACCGATCCACTCGGCACGTTGTTGTCCCTGAACTCTGACAGGGCTCTCTTGTGTGTTTTTCTTCACTACCTCTTCAATCGACTCTGCCACTGCCGAAACCTGAGTTGGCGTATTTCCTTCGCAGATGACAAAATAGTCGCAAATTGCTCCCGGAATTCCTTTCAATTGAATTTTGGTGATATTTTTCCCTTTTTTCTCTTGTATTCCTTCAATAATACTTTGCAATAGCTTGTTTTTTTCTTTCATTCGCTGTTTTAATGAGTTACACATGCAAAGATAGTTGCTTTTTACTAAATAGCACTTTATCTTTTGCATATTAAAATTAAATGCAAAAAGAATGCCAAAAGAAGTTGGATTGTGGATGCAGAAGGCAATATCTACTTCAAAAGAACAAACTTGCCAGCAAAGTAAATGCCAACCCACAAAATGCGATGATAGTCTCCATCACCGTCCAGCTTTGTAATGTTTGTTTTTCATTCATTCCCAGGTATTTTCCTACTAACCAAAAACCGCTGTCGTTCACGTGAGAAAGCAGTGTTGCACCCGATGCAATTGAAATCACGATCAATGCCCGCTGAGGATCATTTAATCCAAATTCTCCTACAATCGGAGCGATGATACTCGCGGCGGTGATCATGGCTACAGTAGCGGAACCTTGCGTTACACGAACTACCGCAGCAACAGTCCACGCTAGCAAGATGGGTGGTAACGGCGAATTTGCCATTGATTCAGCCATCATCTGCCCGATACCGCTATCTATCAACACTTGCTTCAAAACTCCTCCGGCCCCGGTTATCAGGATGATAATCCCGGCAGGGCCAAGCGCTTTGGTACTCAGATCGAGCACCATTTGCTTGTCCATTCCTCTTTTGAGACATAAAAAGTAGGTGGCGATCAATGTAGCAATTATCAATGCGGAAAAAGGATGACCGATAAATTCCAATATGTCTGTAAATACAGATTTTGATACAATTCCTTTGTTAACAATTACGGTTGTAAACGTATTAAGCAGAATAAGAAATAAGGGAATAGAAATGATAATAGCGATCGACCGAAACGATGGAAATTTTTTCGGATCGAATTCCTGCGGGACATCATCTAATGTGTAAGGCGATTCCAGATAAATCTTTTTGGAAATGTATTTCCCGAAAATAGGTCCCGCGATAATCGCTGTGGGAACTCCAAGAATAAATCCCATAAAAATAACCCATCCCAACGGTACTTTTATGATATCAGCAACCGCAATAGGCCCGGGTGTGGGTGGAACAAAACTGTGAGTAACCGCCAAACCGGCCAATAACGGGATGGCATAATACAAGAGCGATCGCTTTGTATCGCGTGATAATGCATACACAATGGGTACCAGGATAATGAAAGCCACATCCAAAAAAATAGGAATAGCTACAATGAAACCCGTTAAAACCATTGCCCAGGGCGCCCGGTCTTTACCAAACTTTTTTACCAGATAATGCGCCAGCGATTCCGCTCCTCCCGAGCTTTCCAACATTTGCCCGAAAATCGCTCCTAGTCCTACAACGGTGGCCACAAAGCCAAGCGTTCCGGCCATTCCTTCCTGAATGGCCTTAGTGATATTGTTGAGCGGCATTCCCGTAAGAACACCCACATAAATGGAAACAAGCAGCAAAGCGATAAATGCACTGACTTTGAGTTTCAAAACCAGAAACAACAATATCGCTACCGCCGAAAGGACGATAAAAATTAAAAACAGTGTTGACATATTTGCCGGTATAGAAGGTTATTAGTTTCGATTACTTTGCTGTGTGCTTATGGCAAATGCGAATGGAATCCAATGCCGATTCGGGTGTACATTTTTCCGGTTGAACTCCTTTTAAAACGCAATCGGCGAAATAATAGAGTTCGTCAGCAAAACCTTCATTGGCATCTCCGCCCGATACTAATGTGGTTTCGTCATCCGTGGCCACTTTTATGTTATGCTGATCTTGTGATGAGTAAAAGACACTGGCGTTTTCGAAACGGGCGCTGAATCCGGCATGAAACGGATAATCGGCATGAAATGTATTTCCGCCATCAATTTTGACAGTAATATCTGAGTTGTTGTATTTCCATAAAGCGCTGACGTAATCATTATTACTTAATCGTCCCGGTAGAGTTTGGGCTTCGATCTGATCGGGAATTCCGCAAACCCATTGGGCAAAATCGATATCGTGGATTACCAGGTCAAACAATGCTCCGCCGGATGAACCAAACTCTTTTTGCCTGTCTTTCCATTGTCCCCAGATAGGCACGCCGGAAAACCGCGAAAAAGTAAGTAATTCCAAACGACCATATTCACCCGAATCTATCCATCTTTTCAATGTTTCGTAGGCTGGCATAAATCGCACTACGTGCCCGATCATCAGCACCTTGTTTTTGGAACGGGCAAGTTCGATAAGCTTCTCCCCTTCCTCAACGTTGATGCAAAAAGGTTTTTCAAGAAAAACATTTACTCCCGCCAAAAGTGCCATCTCGGCCATCTCGTAGTGCAAAGCAGTGTGAACTGCTATAACACAGGCATCGGGTTTTTCAACTCGTAAGCATTCCGAGAAATCGGAATAAATATTCACATCCTCAAGCTGTTCCGCATCGATGCTTCCGGTGGAAAAATTACCCGATTGTTCGGCAAGTTTGGTGAAAATATTATCAGGAACTTTGTCAACTATGGCTTTTAACTGAAGATCGGGATTTTTCAGGATATTCAATGTATGGGTTTGTCCCATAAACCCGAAACCGACAACTACTATGTTCATAAATTATATGTTTAAAATGTGATTTTACCCCTAAATCCCCTAAAGGGGACTTATATGTTCTATTATTTTATTATGTCTCCCCTTCAGGGGAGATTTAGAGGGGTCATTAATCCACCCCTTTCACCTTCATCTTCAGAGTATATACCGAAGTGCGGGCGGTGATAAACAGAGTATTTTTTCTTTTTCCGCCGAAACAAACATTCGACGGACTCTCGGGAACTTCGATTTCCTGAATAAGCTCTCCTTTGGGCGAATATACCCAGACTTTTCCCATCGTCAGATAAACATTGCCTTTGTTATCGATGGTCATTCCGTCGGAACCGTTAGGAGCAAAAAACGTTTTATTGGCAAGCGTTCCATCGGGTTGGATGTCGTATTTCCAGATTTTCCTGTCGTTGATATCAGCAACGTACAACGTTTTCCCATCGGGAGTGCCGATCAACCCGTTTGGCTGTTTGTAATCGTCAATAACACGGATTATTTTCCCTTCGGGACTGAGGTGATACACTCCGCGAGCATCCTGAACTTCGGTGTGCCCTTCCTGCCAGTAATTCCGATGATAATACGGATCGGTAAAATAAATGCCTCCGTTAGGAGTAATCCACAAATCGTTGGGACCGTTCAGGTGTTTTCCATCGTATTTTTCATATACGACCTGCATCTTTTTATCCTTCTCGAAAAGCACGATTTGGTTGTTTAAATCGGCGCAAGATACTAATTCGTTGTCAGCATTGAAATACATTCCGTTCGATCTTCCGGTTTCTTCAGACCACAGCGAAACTCCCTTCTTTTCATCCCAAACATAGATACGATCGTTCGGCTGATCGGTGAAATACACCTTGCCATCTTTCGCTACTGCCGGGCCTTCGGTGAAGGAATAACCGGTTCCCACTTTTTCTATTTTCGCATTTCTTGCGATGATATTGCTTTTCTGGCCGAAAACGGCACTGCAAAACATTAATAAAACTAATCCGGTAACTATTTTCATCTGGTTATATTTTTAGATTTTAGACTTCAGATATCAGACATTAGACTTTGTTCTTTGTTCTTTGCTCTACGCCTTACGGCCTTTTGTATCCCTGACGATAAGGCCTTGCCAATAACTTAGCTGCTGCGGCATTATTCGAAATTGTCTTATTGGAGGCGTCCCATTTTACTTCGCTGCCGGTTTCGTACGAAATCATCGCTAATTGAACGGCAGCAGTGGACTGAAACGCATCTTCGATTTTACAGCTTAGCAAATTTTTGTTTTTCGTTTTAACAGCCTGAATAAATTCGGCCAAATGCCTTTCCTGCATATCGGGTGTGGGGATATCCATTTCCTGATGTTGTTGGTTTTGTCCCAACGGCATCAGCACAAGTTTATTATCCGACGCAAACAGCGTAGCTCTCTCGCCATAGAAGAAAACACCGTTATTGAATTGCGGATTCAAATCTCCCGTACCCCATAACCGATGCTGCCAGATAACCGGACAACCGGTGAAGTTCATGTTGGCCATAAGTGTATCGGGAGTGGTCATTCTTCCTTTGAGAATTTCGAGGCTGCCGGTGGCGTAAATCGATTCGGGAGTTTCAAAGCCCATAATGGTGCGGATAATATCGATATTATGAATACCCCAATCCACCAGATGTCCATTCCCGTATTCCTTTTCGAGTCTCCACGCCATATGCCCGATAGATGGTTTATAAGGAAGTTTTGGAGCCGGGCCGCACCACGCATCCCAATCCAATGACGCCGGAGGCGATTGAACGGTTGTGTCAGCATCGCCGGGACGATAATGAATTTGAGCACCGATTTGATGAATTTTTCCGGTAGTTCCGTCGTTAATCAACTCTTTCGCTTTCTTAAACGCTTCGCTCTGACGACGCTGAAAACCTATTTGCACGATATTTCCGGCTTTCTGTGCGGCTTTCATCATGGCTTTACCTTCTTCCACATCGTAAGCAAGCGGTTTTTCGCAATAAATGGGCAACCCTTTTTCACAAGCTGCGATAAACTGCAACGCATGCCACTGAGGCGGAGTGCCAATCAACACAGCTTCCAGTCCCCGCATATTCAATAAATCGTCGTAGTTTTTAAATCCTTTCGGCTTGCTTCCTTGAAGGGATTCAATTTCGGCTATGCTGTTTTTCAGGTGTTCAGAATCCACATCGCAAACGGCAATAACTTCTACTCCACCCGATTGCAATGCAGCCTTGGTTATTACCATTCCATACCATCCGCTGCCGATAAGGCCGATCTTCAACTTCGGAGTCTGCGCGAATAACGGCATATGGAATCCGGATACCACAGCAGCCGTTCCCAACGATGTTCTTTTGATAAAAGTTCTTCTGTCCATATAGTCGTGTTTTATTTCGGATCGAATATTTTTCGAAAAGGATTAGTGTCGATAAATCGCTTGTTGCAAATATAGTTATATTGAGCAGAAATACAACCATTCGCGTTAATTTTAATTGCGCGATTGAAACAAAAATCGTTTTTTCTCTTTCGTATTGCGTGAAAAAAGCAAATAAAATGCTAATATTGTAGTTGTAAAACTATTCGAACGAATAAATGTTATAGGAATAAAGACGGACAGATCGCTTTGCTGACAGACGTCAGACCGCTCTGCTGTCAGATTACAGATGCCTAACTTTTATATTATCTAACGTCTGATCTCTGAGGTCTAAATTCTGAAGTCTATAAAGTATACACACAATAAAAACTCAAAAAAGTCTATGAAAAATCTTGAAACTACCTTTATGGGGATAAAACTGGATAATCCGGTTATATTGGGCGCCAGCAATATGTCGTCGCATCTCGATCAGTTGAAAAAGGCCGAGCAGCAGGGTGTTGGAGCAATTGTTTACAAAACGCTGTTTGAAGAGCAGATACAACTGGAAAATCTGCAACTGGATGAAAGGCTGAGCCAATACGAGCATATTCATGCCGAAATAACGAGCACTCACCCCGATGTGGATTTCTCCGATATCGATTATCATTTGGCCAGGCTTCGCAAAGCAAAGGAATCTTTGTCTGTTCCTGTATTTGCCAGCATCAATGCCGTACACAAGGATTCATGGCTGGATTATGCCAAAATGGTAGAACAAACCGGTGTCGACGGCATTGAGGTGAACCTTTATCAGACTCCTATCGATTTTAATATCAGCAGCGAAAACGTTGAAAACAATCAGATAAATATTGTTGAAGAGATTAAGAAGGCCGTTTCCATTCCCGTGAGCGTAAAATTGAGTTCGGATTACACCAATATCCTTCATTTCATAAAAAGGCTGGATGAGGCAAAAGCAGATTCCGTTGTGCTTTTCAACGCATTTTTCCAACCCGATATCGACGTTCAGAAAGAAAAACACAAAAAAGTTTTTAATCTCACCCAAAAAGGCGATTACAAAAAAACGTTGCGATATACCGGAATGCTGTACGGCAATATTCAAGCCGATATTTGCAGCAGCCGGGGAGTTTTCACCGGAGAAGATGTGGTGAAACTCATCCTGTCGGGTGCAACGGCCGTGCAGGTGGTGAGTTCGGTATATAAACACGGCGTGGAAAGAATAAAAACCATAAAAACTGAAATTTCGAAGTGGATGCAGGAGAAAGGGTATAACAGCCTCGATGAATTCAGGGGAAAATTAGCCAACTGCAACTTAGATAAGAACGAACATTCACTGGTTTATAAAAGAGCACAATATGTTGACCTGATGCTCACTTCCGATACTATTTTCGGGAAGATACCGGAATATTAGTTTTTTTACCGGCACAGCCGTGTTATATGAAAGACGAAGCTTAAGCCTTCGTCTTTTTTTATTAAAATTTTGAATCTTACAACGTCTGTCTGATAATCTAATCTACTGTTTATTATTTTCTTATATAAATAATTTTCTTATTAGAAAATATACAGTATATTTGTTGCGTTAAATCTCATGAAATGCTTGCAGACACTATACATATTAGCAAACAACTGCAAAGATTGGCATCTTTGACCAACAAAGATGTAATTTTACCCCCCCCGATTTTAACATTTGTAAATAAAAAATCACATTCCACACTCCTTTTAGAAGAGAATTATTTTCGATTTATACCGTTTTTTCATTCTTTGGTATGTCTTTTTTACAACTTTGTCTCTCAACAAGAATTTGTAAAAAAACCGCATACCCTTTTGAACCATATATTCCTTTTTAATAAACATTGTTTCATTTAAAACCGTAAAATTATGGCAAAAACAAACCAAGTATCCATCGAAATTACCGAAGCTATGGTGGCCGATGTAGCCGAAAAGCTAAATGCCATCCGCACTGCGCTTGCACCGGTATTGGTAGTGAACCTGACACCCGACGAACGGATGAATATGCTGAAAATGGGCGATAAAACACTGGCGTTTGTGCGCCGGGCGCTCAATTTTGCTACTCAAAACCCTTCGCTCGTACCCTCGTACCTTAATTTGGAAGAGGCCTGGAAAGACTATAAACTCACCGAAGCCATTTCCAGCCTTTTGAAAGAATTTGCCACGTTACGCCGCGGACTCGAAGACACGGCTATGGTAGCCGGAAGCGAAGCCTACGATGCCGCGCTGGTATTCTATGCATCGGTTCGCGGGGCAAGCCGCAGCAACGTACCCGGTGCGCAGGCCATTCACGATGAACTGAAGCGTCAGTTCCCGCGCCGCAGCCGCAAAGACGAACCGCTGCCCCCGGAGGAATAACTAATTTGCCACCCGACAGGCCTATTAACGGCCTATCGGGTAAGGTTATGCTCCAACCGCCTGCCTTTTAGCTCAACCGGCAACCCTTTTTGCTGAAAAGCCGAACCTAAGAGGCAGAATCCTGAACCTATGAGCCGTGACGTTGAACCTTTAAGGTAGAACATTGAACCTCCGAGCCGGAAATTTCTACCTTTGAGGTACAACGTTGAGCCTTTGAGACAGAAGGTTGGAGCTAAAAGGTAAAACGGATATCCTGAACGGTAAAAAGTTTTACCTTTGCATTGTAATAAAAAAGTTTTGAGGTAAAAAAGCGGATTTCTAACGGTAAACGGGTGTGTTGCGAAACAAAAATAATTGCCTGTCGGCAGGCACGCTTTATAAAAGCGCACCAGCGAAGAGGACTAAACATTTTAAAACAACTATTTAATGAAAACAAAAACACTTTTATCACTTCTTCTTATCTTGTTCTGTTTGGGCGTTTACGCGCAACCCAATCCTAAAAAGATTGACTTGCGTTTTGGAATAGGTGCTTCGTTACTTGGTTCCGGCGACGTAACAACAGGAATGTATGAGGTGGAGGTTAACAGAAAATTTTCATCTTATTTTGCAACCGGTGTGTCTTTGGCTTTTGGCAGAGGCAGTGAGGGAAAATATAATCATGCATCGTTTGAGCAGTCGAACCTAAACTTTTTTATTTCACCTTTCCGGAACAATCGACGAAACGATTTTCGAATTGGAGCAGGATTGAGCTATTTTGATGTCTCAGATACATTTTTGACAAGTATAACACATAATACTGACAATAACCCCGATGTGAATTTAGAAACCCGTAAGCGTAAATCATTTGGGTGCAATCTGATTCTCGAAAATACATATATGATTAACGAAAGGGTTTTCCTGGGTATCAAAGCTTTCACGCAACCCTACTTTAACGGAGACATCAATTCAGGTGTTTTGTTGAAAGCGGGTATAAATTTGTATTAATTACGTATAAAGTCAATCCTTTAAAGTCTCCGCGCTCGAGCACTTCAGTGAAGTGTGTGCCTGCCAGCGAAGAAGCGAAAAAATAAAAACCATCCACGAACCGGGATGGTTTTATTATACCTTACGTGATACAGGCGTTACAACGTCTGCAATTTCAAGTTTCTCCAAAGCACTTTAATGCCGCCGCCATCGTGGATTTGCAAGGCGATTCGTCCCTGGGCTTTGCCGATTTTCTCGTCGGTTAAATCAACCATTTCTTCACCGTTGAGGTAAGTTTTCACGTTATCGTCTTTCACAACAATGCGCAAGGTGTTCCAGTCGCCTTCTTTCAGAATGTTTTCTTTTTCATCGGGAATTTGTACGAGCCATCCGCGTCCGTAGGATTCATAAATACCTCCGGTATCGTTTCCTTTGGGAGCCACTTCAACCTGCCATCCGTTTACGATAGCGCCCGGTTCTACGAACGAACGAATAAACACACCTGAATTTCCATCGGCTTCTTGCTTAAACTCTACCGAAAGGTCGAAATTATCGTAATATTCGCGTGTGGCCAGGTAACCGTATTGTTTATCGGGGCCGCTTTCGCATACCAGCAAACCATCCTGAACGTACCATTTTTCGGTGCCGTAGGCTTCCCATCCGGTGAGGTCAACTCCGTTAAAAAGATTCACTTCTTTGGTCTTGCGCGGAAGTTCCTTGATCTTCACGTTGCGGAACCAGGCCGCCGAGCCGTGGTCTTGCAAGCAGATAACGCCTTTTCGAGCCAGGCCGTATTCGGGAGCATTTTCCCACTTACCGCTGTTTTTGCGGGCGAACCAATCTTCTGTCCACGCTTCAAATTCGATTACTTTTTCGCCGTTGAGCCAATGCTCCACGTGTCCGTTATCGAAAACAATTTTCGATGTATTCCATTCTCCGGCCGGTTTAATAATGAGTTTCGCAGAGTCGCCAACGTACATGGCATAATCGGCAGCAGTTTTCTGCCATTCTTCCAACGGATCAGGAAATCCAAGGTTATCGATCAACTGATATTCGGGGCCTGTTACATAAGGAACCGCAAATTTTGGATTTTCAACCACGTGATAGAGTACGCCGCTGTTTCCACCGTCGGCGATTTTCCAATCCCACACCATTTCGAAGTTTTCATACAATTTGTCCGTAACAATGTAACCGTGCTCGTCGGCGCCTTCGCCCCGCGCCTGGATCATTCCGTCTTCGGCAAACCAGGGAGCGGTTAATGAATCGCCGTTGTAATCGCGCCAACCGTTAAGGGTTGTTCCATCGAAAAGGAGTTGCCAGCCTTCGGCCTTTTCAGCTTCCGTCAACACATTGTGTTTAGCGGAAGGTTCGCAAGATGCAAATAACATAGTCATAAGCAGTGCAATACTTAATAAATTTTTGATTTTCATTTTTTCTTTGATTTATATTTAATATAAGACATTAGAGTAAAGAGCAAACCTGTCTGCTGATTTATACGCCAGTGGTGGACAGGCAGGAAACAAAGACAGACTGAAAGACTTTTAGATCAATAGACAAGGTCTGTTTTCATCAATTTACATTACTGCCAATCCCCTTTAAGAGATCATTATACACTTTAGTGTTATTAATAATTCGCAATCCTTCTTTAAATATATCGTTTTCATCATTAATAATGACAAAATAAGCTGAAGAATCAAACAAATCCCTTGCCATCAGAGCTTTGAGCTGAATATTCATAAACTCTTTCGATTTTTGGTATTGTTCATCGCTCCATTCAACCTTTTCTTCTTTAGCCATTTCCTGCATCCGATTTATCATTGATTGAGGAATTTGATACGACGATTTGAATCTTTCGACAGTTGGGTATGATTTCAACAACCTTGCCCGGTTGTTATCCACTTCGGCAATGGTAAGTTTGTTAATTACACCTTTGGCAATGAGGTTGCGATGCAAATCGGTAACTGAATTGGTGTCGATGGGTACGAAATAGTCGGGCATAATGCCGCCACCACCGTAAACGATTCGTTTATTTACTAATGTAGTATATTTCAATGAGTCGGGGAAACGAATACTGTCGGCATGTAGCATTTCACCGTGCTCCATCCGGTCGAAAAAATCGCGGTTATATGCTTCAATATTACCTTCTTCGTACGGCTTTTGAATGCTTCTGCCTGTTGGAGTATAATATCGGGCAACGGTCAGGCGGATCATTGTTCCGTCGGGAAGCGGAAGTTGTCGTTGCACCAATCCCTTGCCAAAAGTACGACGACCTACAACAACACCCCTATCCCAATCCTGAATGGCGCCGGCAACAATTTCGCTTGCCGAGGCGGAGCCTTCGTCAACCAGAATAACCAGATTACCTTGCTCGAGATTACCTGCCGAAGTAGTTTTCAATTCATATCGAGGTTGATTTTTCCCTTCGGTATAAACCACTAATTTTCCTGCACCCAAAAACTCATCGGAAATATCGGATGCGGTTTGCAAAATTCCCCCACCGTTTCCGGTCAGATCGAGAATAAGGTTTTTCATCCCCTTGGCTTTCAACTCTTTCTCCGCAGCGAGAAATTCTTCGGAAGAACTTATTCCAAACCGACTCAAACGAATATATCCGGTACTTTTATCTACCATATATTTGGCATCGATGCTGTAGATTGGAATTTTATCGCGAACAATTCTGAATTCTAATAACCTTGGCATCCCACGACGCAACACTTTCACATCCACGGTAGTTCCTTTTGGACCACGAAGCATTGAAACTACGTCTTGATTGTTCTTTTTTACACCGGCGATAAGTGAATCGTTCACGTAAATTATTTTATCGCCCGGCATAATACCTACCTTTTGCGATGGACCGCCGGAAATGACTTCCATCACATAAAGCGTATCAGTCAGCATATTGAACGATATACCGATACCGTCGAAATTACCTTGAAGCGGTTCGTTCATAGCTTTCACTTCCTCTCTGTTAAGGTACGAGGAGTGCGGATCGAGTTCACGCAACATGGAACGGATAGCGGTTTCGGTTAGCCTCGATGTCTCAACATCATCTACGTAAAGACCGTTTATCATTTGCAAGGTTCGATCCAACTTTACTCCGTCGGGAGACAAACGGGGTTGTGCATGCGATAATGACGAAACAGTTAAAAGTACGAGGGCAAGGGATTTTATTTTATTCATTGTAATTCAGTTGTAATTCAATAGATATTCGGTTGTAATTCGGTCGTATCGTTGAAATCTTCATCGCTATATCGAACTACTTCCTTTTATCGTTTTGCATTAATTTAGTCTGTGCCGTAATATAATTATTTAGTTTGATGCCAAGATTGTTATGTTCTTGCAGCAATACATCAAAAATTTCTTTTGCTACTATATTTCTTCTAAAAGTTTTTTGTAAACAAGATTTACTTTCGTACAAAGAACCTCTCGCCATAATGGAGAAGTTCCGTGAATCCCGATAAGTAAATCGTCCAAAACCTTCACTCAAATTAAGACTAACAGAATCGATCGCTCTTATCCATTGTTTACCAATGGTATCTTGCTGAAAAAACTTGAACTCTTCTATAAGAAAGTAAACTTTGTCCGCCAAATCCATGGATAAACTATACACTTCTAAATCTTCCAATTCCATAATCTATTTATTTCTTTAACGAAGTTTGCTTTATTGCACCACAACGAATATCGCGAACAAAGTGAGCAAATTACAATCGAATTACGTGAAGCAAAGCGAAACAAATTACTTTACAACCGCATTCCTTTCGGAATAAAAGCGCTCACATCGTGTCCGTAGCGCAATAATTCGCGTACATGGGTGGAACTGATGTGTGTAAGTTCCGGTTCGGTAAATAATACAAACGTTTCTATTCCCGAAATAGTTCGGTTCATATCGGCAATGGTTTTTTCGTATTCAAAATCATTGACCGAGCGTATTCCCCTTAATATAAATTGAGCACCCACTTTTTTAGCAAATTCTATGGTAAGTGAGTCGTAGCTTCCTACTTTCACGCGAGGTTCATCGCGATATAAATTACGGATCATCTCCATCCGTTTTTTCAGTGAAAAATAAGTTTTTTTTGCTTCGTTTACACCGATGGAAATTACGATTTCGTCAACCAGTTCCAATCCGCGTCGCACCAACGATTCGTGACCAATAGTGAAAGGGTCGAAAGTGCCGGGGAAGAGGGCGACTCGGGGACGAGGCGAAGGGGCGACTCGGTGAGGGGGCGACTCGGTGAGGGGGCGAGGGGGCGAGGGGGCGAAGGGGCGAGGGGGCGACTCGGAGAGCGGGAGACCGGGAGAAGATGTAGATTCTAAAGTGTCCATTTTTCGGGGTTGTTTATCATATTTACAAGTATTCCGATGATGTGATCGTATCGGTCATTGAGTTTAAGAAAAGCTTCTTTACCAATATAATCGCAAGCAAGTGCATATTCAAGCCAAGTCTGCGTTTCTGCGGCTTCACCTTCAGCATCGGAAAGCTTGGCAATAAAAGCTTTTTCGTATCTTCTTTTGCGCCATGCTTCTGCTATATTTCCTGAAACTGAGCGCGAAGAACGCCTGATCTGATCAGTCAGCGAATATGTTTCTTCTTTCGGAAATGATTTACTGATACGATAAACTTCCATTCCCGCTTCAAAAGAAATCCGATAGACGTCCAAATCGTTATGTCTTATTATTTTTGCCATAAATGTATCGTCCTTTCGCCTCTTCACCAAGTCGCCCTTTCGCCAAGTCGCTACCATCGCCCAGTCGTGTTACGCTTCCTCCTCCACCACTAGATTTTCAATGATAAACGTCTGTCTGTCCGGAGTATTTTTACCCATATAGAATTCGAGGAGTTCCTTTATGAGATCTTCTTTCCGCATGGAAACTTTATCGAGTCTCATATCTTCTCCAATGAAGTTTTTGAACTCATCGGGAGAAATTTCTCCAAGGCCTTTAAATCGGGTAATTTCCGGGTTGGGGCCAAGTTCATCAATGGCTGCAAGCCGCTCATCTTCGGTGTAGCAATATAGAGTTTTTTTCTTGTTCCGTACACGGAAAAGTGGCGTTTGAAGAATATACACGTGACCTTTTTTCACCAGATCGGGGAAAAATTGCAGGAAGAACGTGAGTAACAACAGGCGGATATGCATACCATCGGTATCAGCGTCGGTAGCGATAATTACCTTATTGTAGCGTAACCCGTCCATTCCGTCCTCAATATTGAGAGCAGCTTGAAGCAAGTTAAACTCTTCATTTTCGTAAACGATTTTCTTGGTTAACCCAAAAGAGTTCAATGGCTTACCTCGAAGGCTGAAAACCGCTTGTAAATTCGGATCACGGCTTTTGGTAATGGAACCGCTTGCTGAATCACCTTCGGTGATAAAAATACAGGTATCGTCTAAATTATTACCTTTGGAATCGTTGTAATGAATGCGGCAATCGCGCAACTTTCGGTTGTGAAGGTTTGCCTTTTTTGCCCGCTCACGAGCTAATTTAGTAACACCAGCAATCGCTTTTCGTTCTTTCTCAGAGTCAAGGATTTTTTTCTGTAAAATATCAGCCGTTTCAAGATGCTTATGCAGATAGTTGTCGAGTTCTTTCTTCAGGAAATCGCTTACGTATTTGTTGATAGAAACTCCATCAGGCGACATATCTTTCGAACCGAGTTTGGTTTTAGTTTGCGATTCAAAAACCGGTTCTTCAATTTTCACACTTATGGCTGCTACCATTCCGCTGCGAATATCGGAATATTCGAAATTCTTGGTAAAATATTCTTTGATAACCCTTGCTGTCGCTTCGCGAAAGGCTGAAAGATGTGTCCCGCCCTGTGTAGTATGCTGGCCGTTGACGAATGAATAATACTCTTCTCCATACTGGTTGGAGTGCGTGATTGCTACTTCAATATCTTCGCCGTGAAGATGGATGATAGGATAAAGAATTTCGGTTGTCAGGTTATCGTTGAGCAGGTCTTCGAGACCATTTTTCGAATTGAATTTCTTGCCGTTGAATGTAATCGTCAATCCTGTATTCAGGAAAACGTAGTTTTTAAGCAGCGGCTCAATGTGTTCATCCCGATAAGCATAGTCACCGAAAATTTCGGTATCGGGAGTAAATTCTATAACGGTTCCGTTGTTTTGTGAAGATGGTTTTTGGGGAGCGTCGTTCAGGACATTTCCTCTCACGTATTCAACACCTTTCGATTCTCCTTCGCGAAAACTCTCAATTAAAAACCTCGACGACAGCGCATTTACGGCTTTAATACCCACACCGTTTAATCCTACGGATTTTTTAAACGCCTTGGAATCATACTTGGCCCCGGTGTTCATTCTTGAGGACACATCCAACACTTTTCCTAACGGAACGCCACGGCCATAATCGCGTACGGTTACGTTCCCGAACTCAATATGAATATCAATGTTTTTCCCAAAACCCATACGATATTCGTCAATGGAATTATCCATCACTTCTTTCAACAGAACGTAAATCCCATCGTCAGACGAAGAGCCGTCTCCCAATTTTCCGATATACATCCCCGGACGCCGGCGGATATGCTCCCGCCACTCAAGGGTTACAATATTTTCTTCACTATAATTCAGTATCGCTTGTTCTCTTTCTAACTCAGTCACTTTTCGTTTTTCTCCTTATATTGTTTAGTTTTAGTTATTTGCTGTTAGCAGTTGGCTTCGCGCGAAACTAATGTCGTAAGTGGCAAAAACGAAATGTCTTTATTTACACTTCAAGATATTTTTCAATCGTTCATTTTTTGCCAATTGCCAATTGCTAAAGGCTAGCAGCCATTTTACTTCAATTCTTTTATAAATGCGCGGCGTGTTTTGTGATGTACTGCTTCCAGATCATTCCACATGGATTGTACTTTGCTGTTTACTTCCAACTCCGGATTACTTTCGGCATATTCGAAGCCTAACTTAACCGCCTCAGGTATGAATTGACTAAATATGAGCGAATTAACACCTTTTCCCTGATATTCGGGATCTACTCCGATAAGCAGCAGATCAAGCACTTTATTATCGTTTCCTTTTAATGCCCGGTATAAATGATACCATCCGGTTGGAAGAAATTTTCCTCCGGATTTCTGCAATGCTCTTGCCAGACTTGGCAGTCCGATCCCCACACCCACAAGTTTATTATCTTCTTCGCGTAATACGAGCGATAAGAAATTCAAACGAAGCATTGGAATATACATATTCACGTAGTAATCGATCTGTGCTTTCGACAACGGAACGAAACCGTATAAATCTTTGTATGAACGGTTCAGCAACTCAAACATTTCGTGAGCATACGGCCAAACATCCTTTTTACTTTGGAGTTGTACTACGTTTAGCCTAAAACGTTTTTTCACTATTTCTGCCACGCGCAAAAACCGATCGGGAATTTCTTTAGGAATTGTAATCAAAAATTCAAACCAATCCTGATCTTTTACGTAACCCAATCTTTCGATTTGGTCAACATAATAAGG
>DCEG01000112.1:0-1487 GCA_002316835.1 Bacteroidales bacterium UBA1035
GATGCCGCCGGACTGGTTTCTCCATTCACAGGAGAAGGAATTTATCAGGCACTAATATCGGGGGAAGATGTGGCGAAAACTATTCTTGACCCCTCGTATGTCTCCGATAAAATGCCTGCTATTATTTATAAACAAAANNTCCATCGGCTGCGGGTGTAGCCCCGAAGTATTGTCAGCGGAAAAATTGAAAAAGAATTTCCACCGCTGGTTAAACGATCACGATATCGACATTTCCGAAGGAAAATACGAAGCCTTCCCCATGGATACCGATTACAAGGGAATCCATTTTGACAACGTGTTTCTCGTTGGAGATGCTGCCGGATTAGTCTCGCCATTCACCGGTGAAGGGATTTATCAGGCACTTATATCGGGGGAAGAAGTGGCGAAAACCATTCTTGACCCCTCGTATATATCCGATAAAATACCTGCTATTATTTATAAACAAAACCGACATCGGCAACTAATCGATTTGATGATAAAATCAGGTAAATTTAAGTCCTTTATCTTTACAGCCGGACAGCTGTTATTTAGAATTCCCAAATACGAAAAGAAAGCGATCGGGTTGTTTGGTTAGGTTTCTTTCAGAATTTTTTCAGTATGACGGTGCCACATCTCCCTTTAGATGAACATGCAAATGTAGTATGTAGCTGTGCAGATGTAAATATCGATAAATTTAATTTGCGATGAACCTGAATTTCACATTTAAGCTGCACTCTCTAATCTTTAATATGATTCCATCCCTGCGCTTTCAGCTCCATTTCCTGCCCATCACGAGTAACCAAATAGTAGCCTTCTTCAGGTTTTGTGATATGACCTACAAGGTGAATACCCGGTAATGCCGACACTTTTTCGTGGAGCGATAAAGGAACGGTAAAAAGCAGTTCATAATCTTCACCGCCGTTGAGCGCAACCGTGGTAATATTCATGTTAAAGGTTTCCGCCATCGATGCGGTCTGGTAATCAACTGGAAGACGTTCTTCAAAAATCCGGCATCCGGCATTGCTTTGCTTGCAAATGTGAATAATATCCGACGACAACCCATCTGAAACGTCAATCATCGCAGTCGGTACAATATCATGTTCAGCCAAAAACTGAACGATGTCTTTTCGAGCCTCCGGCTTGAGCTGACGTTCAAGAATGTATTCCTTTCCCGAAAAGTCGGGTTGAAAATCAGCTTTTCCACCAAAAACAGTCTTTTCTCGCTCCAATAGCTGTAATCCCATATAAGCTGCGCCCAAATCTCCCGACACAAAAATGAGGTCAGTATCTTTTGCTCCATTACGGTAAACGATCTTTTCATCATCACCTACACCTATACATGTAATGGAAATGGAAAATCCGGTAAGCGACGAAGTTGTATCTCCACCCACTAAGTCAACGCCATAAATTTCGCAGGCAAGTAAAATTCCCGAATAAAATTCTTCCAACTCTTCTACAGAAAATCTTTTCGAAATACCCAACGACACGGTTATCTGTTGCGGTTTTCC
>DCEG01000112.1:1737-25061 GCA_002316835.1 Bacteroidales bacterium UBA1035
ACCCGAATTATCGATAATTGCCGCATCGTCTCCAACACCTTTTACGGTTGTGGGCTGCGTGAGCTTTATATTTTTTGTGAGATGATCAATTAATCCAAACTCACCGAGAGTGCTTATTTCTGTACGCATAAATAAAGTTTACAAATTACAAGTCAATTTTCGAGCCTCCTTGTCGCCCTGTCGCCCTGTCGCCAAGTCTCATTGCCATCTTCCCCAATCAATTACCACTTCAATATCGGGATGAATACTTTTTGCTACAGGACAGGTATATCCGGCATTTTTTAGAATAGTTTTTGTCTTATTCTCAACCAATGAGAGATTTTCGGGAAAGTAAAAAGCAAGATCTATCCTTGAAACTCTTCTAGGATCTGAAGCCATCGTTTTCAGCACTTTCACCTTTATCCCTTTCATATCCAATCCCATACTTTCACCTTTCATTCCCATAATGGTCAGCATACACGATGCCAGACTGGTAGCCAGCAAATCCGTAGGAGAAAAGCGTTCACCTTTTCCATTATTATCAACCGGAGCATCCGTTTCTAATACGGAACCACTTCTAATGTGCGTGCAAACCGTACGTTGATCTCCGTCGTATATTATCTGTGATGTCATTTTCTATATCATAAAAACGAGTGAACAGTAAAAAATCCTGATCACTCGCAATATTTTTCAGTTATTTCAATTACATTTTTTCTACGATCGCACGCATAATTTCTGCCATTTTAGGCTGAGCTATTTTTGCGGCTTCCTGAACCTCTTCGTGCGAAACTTCCACAATTTTTCCAATTACACCCAAATCGGTAATAATGGAAAATGCCAATACTTTCATTCTGGCGTGGTTGGCAACAATAACTTCAGGAACGGTACTCATTCCTACGGCATCGCCACCGATAATACGTAACCAATTGTACTCGGCCGGTGTCTCAAATGTAGGACCGGAAAGTCCTATATAAACTCCGTGCTGCAACTTAATGTTTTTTTCTTTCGCAATTTCCATCGCCATCAATCGAAGTTCTTTGTTGTAAGCTTCGCTCATATCGGGGAAGCGTGTGCCCAGTTCATTGTAGTTTTTTCCGTGCAGCGGATGTTCGGGAAACAGATTTATGTGGTCCTCGATAAGCATAATATCACCTACATCGAAGCTTGGATTCATTCCACCGGCAGCGTTCGATACGAAAAGATATTCAACACCCAGTGCCTTGAATACGCGTACGGGGAAAGTTACCTGTTTCATGTTGTAACCTTCGTAATAATGGAAACGTCCTTGCATAGCAAGCACTCGCTTGCTGCCCAATGTTCCGATAATGAGTTTTCCGCTGTGTCCTTCAACAGTTGAAACGGGGAAGTTGGGTATTTCGGTGTAGGGAATTTCGGTTGTGTCTTTAATTTCCCTGGCGAGTTCACCCAGTCCGGTTCCTAAAATAATAGCAGTGTTTGGTACATCGCCGATTTTACCTTTTAGATAATCGGCTGTTTGCTTGATAACTTCTAACATGTTTATTAATTTTTTTATTGAATGATTCTTTATCTTCTTTTTCTAAAAACATTACTTCGATAGGGATGTAGTACAGTTTTTTCTTCAATTCTTCTTTCAACGATGTCATAGCTTTAAAGCGTATGGCATCTTTTTCTGTGGTTACGATTATTTTGTCGTCGTCATCTACATCTAACAAATCCATCTCGTTCTCAATTTCTTCAATGTCTTCCTCGTTGAAAAAATGATGATCCGGAAAAAACTTAGGGTATAAATTGTATGTCTTTAGCTCTAATTTTTCAACCAAAGGCTTTGGAGAAGCGATACCGGTAATCAGAAACACGTGTTTCTTTCGCAAGTCGTCGGGATCGAGAATTTCCGGTTGAATTTCGGAGAAAACAGGGGTGATACTCCTGTAATCAAAAGTAGTAAAATACAAATCCTGATAGGGAAACAAATCGAGTCCGTTTTCGTAAACCCTGAAATCTATGGGTTGCATTTCACGGCTGCACTTGGTTACAATCACTATAGATGCGCGGTCTTTTCCTTTCAGTGGTTCTCGCAAATAGCCTGCAGGGAGCAGTTTGTCTTCATAAACCGGGCGATTACTGTCAACCAGCAAGATAGATAGTGATGGCGTAACATATCGATGTTGAAAACCATCGTCCATCAAAATTACTTCAGGACGTTCTTCTATGTCGATAGACATAATTTTTTCAATGGCGTTCCTTCGGTTTTTGTCTACAACAACAAGCGTGTCCGGATATTTCTGTTTTATTTGGAGCGGTTCGTCACCCACATCCTGAGGTTTAGAATCCACATCAACAATCTTAAATCCTTTGCTTTTTCGCTTATAACCTCTACTCAGCACCGCCACTTTATATCGCGTTGACAACAAATTAATAAGGTATTCTATATGTGGCGTTTTACCTGTTCCACCCACCGTGATGTTTCCAACACAAATAATCGGAATATCGAATTTATGCTGTTTTAGGATCTTGGCGTCAAACAGTTTATTTCGAAAGGCCACACCAAACCCGTACAACCACGCCAGCGGCAGCAACGAACGTCGTATTTCGGGAAGTGGTGAATCCATAAAACGGTTTCTTGCTTTTAGCTTTTAGCTTTGTGTTGGTGTGATGAAACACTCAGGAACAATGAATTTATCTGTTTTCTTTTGTAATTCACCATTCAATCTATCCATGCCTTTTGCCAACAGCTAATGGCTAACAGCCAACGGCTAATTAATATTCAAATCATAAGGAATACGCGCCTGAATATAATCCTGATCTTTTATGTTTTTGAGAAACATAAACATATTGTAGCTTTCTCCCAGATAACTTTTTAGAGCTTTAGCTGCTAATTCTTCCTTGTTCTTGTTGAAAATTTCTTCGAAAGGCGATTTCATTCTCGGATATTCGAAGACGGCGTAGCTTTTACCCAAATTTGCCAAATCGGCGGCAATACGAATTGCTTCGTCAATTCCACCCAGTTCGTCAACCAGCCCGATTTCTTTTGCCTGATTTCCTGTCCAAACCCTGCCTTGTGCATATTTGGCCAGGCTGTCTTTCGGCATTCCACGACCATCTGCGCATCTTGTTAAGAATAAATCGTAACCATTGTCAACATAAGATTGCATCATAGCAGCCTCCTGAGCATTAAAAGCACGTGAAATATTCCCAAAATCGGAAAATTCATTGGTTTTAACCACATCTGTATCTATACCCAATTTGTCGAGAGTTCCGCTGAAATTCGGGAACATACCGAAAATACCAATAGACCCGGTGACAGTTGTTGGCTGAGCTACGATCTTGTCTGCATTGGCAGCGATATAATATCCACCCGATGCTGCAACATCTCCCATGGAAACAACCACCGGCTTTTCTTCTTTCAGATCGGAAATCGCTTTCCAGATCTGTTCCGAAGCATAAGCACTTCCAC
This sequence comes from Bacteroidales bacterium UBA1035, assembly GCA_002316835.1. Classification (GTDB taxonomy): domain Bacteria; phylum Bacteroidota; class Bacteroidia; order Bacteroidales; family Dysgonomonadaceae; genus Petrimonas. The sequence continues at coordinate 5,153 of DCEG01000112.1, forward strand.
CGCCGGAGTTTATACGAAACACAACGGCTTTAATATCGTTATCCTGTCTAAGTTTCTCAATTTCGTTCACCATGTATTTATCCTGAATACCGCTGGATCCAGTACCGGATATAATATCACCACTTGCATACAGCAAGGCAATGGAGTTTGTTGATTTTTTAATGATTTGCGTTTTAACCGATTTCATATCAGAAATAGTAGCAGAAGGAATTTTAGCATCGCTTTCGATACCGATAAGTTCGCGCAGATAGTTCTTCATCTCAGTTTCATACACAACGGTGTCCACAAGATTTTGTGCCAGCAGAAAATCGGTTTTTTTCAACATCGGAAACTGATTGGCAATGGAGTCGATTTGAGCAGGCTCCATATTACGACCTTTGGCCATATCGTTTTTAACAAACGCCCAGATGTCGTTAATATACGATCTTACCTGTTCTTTGTTGGCCGGACTCATCTCGGTTTGTGTATATGGTTCGGCAAACGATTTGTATGTGCCTACTTTGAAAAGCTGCATCTCGACACCTAATTTTTGCAAGGCATCTTTATAGAAAATTGGTGTAGAAGCTAATCCGTGAATATCAAGCATCCCTTCTGGATTGATGGCCACCTTGTCGGCTACCGAAGCCAGATAATATCCGTTTTGCATGTAATTATCGGAATAAGCTACAATAAATTTACCGCTTTCTTTAAAATCTTCCAGTTCCTGACGTATTTCTGCCAGGGTTGCATTTGATGCAGCAAAAATTCTGGTATCCAGATAAATTCCTTTTATTTTATCGTTGTTTTTTGCTTTTCGGATAGCTCCGATAATATCGTTCAATCCCACAGAAGAAGAAACCCCACCGATCAATTCAGTGAAAGGATCGCTTTCGGCAACACGTTCCTGTATGGTACCTTCAAACTTTAGATTTAAAACAGAATTATTTTGCAGTACAAATGATTCCTGCTTCCCAAAGGAGCTCATCATCGAGCCCATCATGGCAAACATGATCAGCATCGAAATAAATGAGAAAATGAAACTCGCAATGATGAAGCCCAACGCTGATGCTAACATCATTTTAAAGAAATCTTTCATAAATTTGTGTTCTAAATTGATTATAAGCACAAAAATAGAGAAAAAAGAATTATATTGCAATTGAAAACAATTACTTTTTTGTTTCTTTATACTTGTAAGATAATTTATTAGTGAAAAAATCGGGTTTTATCCACCATAGATTGTTATGTGATCAAAAACCACGAAAATCAAATATTAGTTAAAAAAACATAAATAAGAGAACAAAACGGTGAAAGCGTGCAACGTTTTTCCGTTTTTTCCATCTTTATAAATGTAAGCGATAAGCATGGATGATTCGCAGTTAATAGCAGCATGTAAGAAGCAGAACCGAAATGCCCAAAAGGCATTATACGAGTTGTATGCCCCAAAAATGATGGCTGTTTGTCTGCGATATTGTCAGAATGATGAAACTGCTCGTGATTTATTACACGACGGGTTTCTGCAAGTGTTTACACAAATAGGCTCGTATTCGGGCAAGGGTTCTTTTGAAGGTTGGTTACGTAAGATTTTTGTGAATTTAGCTCTCGAAAATTATCGTCAGGAGAAAAAGAAGTTTAACTTTTTAAGTGATTACTCAAAAGATGAAAATGATTTTTCAGAAACTCCTGAAGATGATCTTCTGGACGTGGGCGATATTCCTAGACAAGAACTCTTGAACATCATACACGAGATGCCCGAAGGGTATAGAACAGTATTTAATCTGGTGATTTTCGAAGATGTTCCGCACAAGGAAGTCGCTTCTATGTTGGGGATTACCGAAAACGCATCGCGTTCGCAATTTTTTCGGGCAAAGTCAATTTTACAGAAAAAGGTACAATCAATGTTGAAAAAGAAATATTTATAGAAAACTCTATGCACAAAAACGATATATTTAAAGACCAGCTAAAATCGGTTTTCAGCGATTTTGAAGCTCCGGTTCCCGACGATGGATGGGAAAGAATGGAGCAATCGTTGAATGCTATTGCACGGGCAAAAATTGTTCGCCGCAACTGGTATATCGGCTCTGTTGCTGCCACAGTGGCGATATTACTGGGCAGTTTATTCTTTCTGAGACCGCCTCAATCGGTTGAGCAAAGCACCCCTACCCTAACTGAGGAAACCACATCTGACAAAGTGATAAATACTGACAAACAGGATGTTCAGGTAGCTGATGCTGACCCAGTATCGCGAAGAGAAAAGAGTGGCCAACAGAAATTGACTCACAAAAAACAGGAGACACTTCTTGCCAAGCAGACCAAGAGAAAAGAAAATGAATCAGAAATTATAAGTAAAGCTGTTGAGCAAACACCGGAGAGATTAACGATTGCGGAACAACCCGGAGAAAAGAGAATACAGGTAACAGAAGAAAGGAAAACTCAATCCGAAGAAAAAAGGGTGGCTCAACCCGATCAGGATGAAATTGACCGGCTTATCCGGGAGTTTGAGAATGCAGGCAATACAGCTGTATTTGGAGTAGCACTCGAAGAGAGAAAAAGCAAACCTTTGATGTTGGCATTAAATGCAAAAGGTGGCTTGGCATCGTCGCAAAAGATCGTGGTAAACAGCCCGATGACTTTGCGTAGCGCCAGTGTCGAAAAATTGGATAATAATCTTAATGACAATTATTTTTACAGCAATACAGGGAAAAATAGCACCTTGCCTGAAGGGTACGAGAATGTTGCAGCATTAAATACACGCAGTGTAGCCGATAACGTTGCTGAAATGGAACACGATCAACCGATTTCGTTTGGCATTACCATTTCTAAAACCATTATCGACAAATTGTCCGTTGAAACCGGAATAGTCTACACTTATCTGTTTTCGAGAGCTAAAAATACCAGTGTCGATTTTCAAAATCAAGAGACACAGCATTTTCATTACTTAGGCATTCCTGTCAATTTCAATTACAATTTTCTGAACTTTGGAAAGCTGGGTTTGTTTGCATCAGTTGGTGGAATGGTTGAAAAAGATGTTTACGGAGAATTTAGAAGTTCAGGCCAGGGCGTTTCAACTGAGTTAAACAGCATCTCTAAAGGCGTCATCGCTACAAAGATTAGCCAGAAAAACCCTCAATTTTCGGTAAATGCCGGAGTAGGAGCTTTTTATCCTATTTATGGCGGATTTAATTTATACGGTAAAGTGGGTGGTTCATATTATTTTGATGCAAAAAATAATAATTACAAAACTATATATTCCGACAGAAAAATCGTTTTCGATTTGAATGCCGGTATCCGATTTGATTTTTAATACTTTTAATTTTATTTAATTATATGAGAAAATTGATTTTATTTTTTATTGCTGTAAGCCTCGGGCTTACAATGACTTCGTGCCTTGATGAAGGCAGCCAGAATTTTTCAGAATCGTCTATTGTGTATATTGCGATGGACCAAGGTTTAGTTTATGGAAAAACCCTTACAGGAAGAGTTATTACATCAGACAAGATAGACATGATGGTGCCGGGGACTTTCAAGTTCCTCAGTTACAGCTGGGAAGAATCTTATGGTTACACATCGTTAGGAGAAGTGAGTGTATATAACGTAATTACATCAGGAGAGGTGATCGACATAAGTCAAACATACTTGCAAATGGCACCTGTTACTGAAGTTACACCAAAGCTTGATTTTAAAGACATAAAGAGGCCTGTCTACGATGAAAATGGTATATATTTAGATGATTACTGGCTTTTTGAATATTCCTACATGGGTAAAGAAGGCGAAACACCAATAGTAAGCTTTTATAAAAGGAGTTCCACGGAACAAAACCCTGATCCCGTGGAGATTGATGTACGTCTTGTAAAGACCGGCACTCCAAAAGATGGTGCAAGTGAAAAATTATACACAGATGTTATTGCTGTTGATATGAGGCAGCTGAGACAAATGTACGGAGGTACGAGTACAACGTCTACTAAAGATCTACGTATAAAATTTTGGTATTACCTCGATGGGCGAACCGAACTTACCGAATCACAAACATACATAATGAAAGTAAAAGGAAATTAATCCAGTTTGATTCCAACAAAAAAGCTGCCTCCAAACGGGGCAGCTTTTTTCGTATCAATAACAAGGAAGAGAATTATTCTTCGCTTTTGTTTTCTTCAGTTTTGTCTTCAACCGGCTCCTCAACCTTTTCCTCTGCTTTGAGTTCAACAGCAGCTTCGGCATTAGCTTTGTCAGCTGCAGCTTTAGCTTCTTTTTTAGCTGTGCTTTTTTTCAAAGCATCAATTTTTTGGTTGTCGAGTTTTTCTTTTAAAGCAGCGAGTTCTTCGATATCACCCAATGTGGTTTTTTCAATCGCCGGAGAAGCTATTGCTGATACCTGACTTTCTTTCTTTCCGGAGCGTTTTCCTTTTCTGCTTTCTTCAGAGCCACCACCCTGAGCATCTTCGTGAATACGGCTGTGAGAAACAATAATGCGTTTAGCATCTTTATTGAATTCGATAACTTTGAATTCTAATTTGTCTTCAGCTTGTGCTTGGGAGCCATCCTCTTTTACCAAATGTTTTGGAGTGGCAAAACCCTCCACACCGTAAGGCAAGGAAATAATAGCACCTTTATCCACAAATTCAAGAACGGTACCTTCGTGAACCGATCCGGCAGTGAATATAGTTTCGAATACGTCCCAAGGATTTTCTTCCAGTTGTTTGTGTCCAAGGCTTAAACGACGATTTTCTTTGTCGATTTCCAGCACCTGAACTTCAATAGGAGCACCGATTTCGGTAACTTCGCTCGGATGTTTGATTTTTTTCGTCCATGAAAGGTCCGAAATATGGATCAAGCCTTCAACGCCTTCTTCAATTTCAACGAATGCACCAAAATTGGTGAAGTTACGAACTGTTGCAGTGTGAGTGCTTCCAACAGGATATTTTTCTTCGATATTGTCCCATGGATCGGGTTTAAGTTGTTTAACGCCAAGCGACATTTTTCGGTCCTCACGGTCGAGTGTAAGAATAACGGCTTCTACATCGTCACCAACTTTCATAAAGTCTTGTGCGCTGTGCAAGTGCTGCGTCCAGCTCATTTCCGATACGTGAATTAAACCTTCTACGCCCGGTGCAACTTCAACAAATGCTCCGTAATCGGCAATAACAACCACTTTTCCTTTCACGATATCGCCAACTTTCAGGCTGTCGTCCATAGCATCCCATGGATGCGGAGTTAATTGCTTCAAGCCGAGAGCAATACGTTTTTTGTCGTCATCGAAATCGAGGATTACCACGTTGATCTTGTCGTCCAATTTAACCACTTCATCCGGATGCTGGATGCGTCCCCAAGAAAGATCAGTAATGTGGATCAAGCCGTCAACGCCTCCAAGGTCAACGAATACTCCGTAGGAGGTAACGTTTTTAACCACACCTTCGAGTACCTGGCCTTTTTCGAGTTTCGAGATAATTTCTTTTTTCTGTTGTTCCAGTTCTTCTTCGATAAGAGCTTTGTGCGAAACAACCACGTTTTTGAATTCAGGATTGATTTTCACCACCTTGAATTCCATTGTTTTGTCAACGAAGATATCATAATCGCGAATCGGCTTCACGTCGATTTGAGAACCCGGCAAGAATGCTTCTATGCCGAATACATCTACGATCATACCGCCTTTTGTACGGCATTTGATGTAACCTTTAATTACTTCGTTGTTTTCAAGTGCTGCGTTTACACGATCCCAAGAGCGTGAAGCGCGTGCTTTTTTGTGAGAAAGGAGTAATTGTCCTTTTTTGTCTTCCTGGCTTTCGATGTAAACCTCTACTTCGTCACCAACTTTCAATTCGGGGTTGTAGCGGAATTCGTTCATCGATACCACACCGTCTGATTTGAAGCCAATGTTTACAACTACTTCGCGTTTGTTCATGGAGGTTACTGTACCTGTTACTACTTCTTTGTCACTGATTTTGCTCAGCGTGTTGTCGTAGCTTTCGGTAAGTTTTTCTTTGTTCTCTTTGGTGTAGACTTCACCTTTTGCGTAAGCATCCCAATCGAATTCCTCTATGGGAGCTACAGTTTTTAAATTGTCTGTCATTTGTTGTTTAAAAAATTAATAATTAAAATAAGTTAGACTTTATATTGTTGAAAAAAACGGTGCAAAGATACAGTGTTTTTTTTTACAAACCAACTCATAATGAGAAAATTTTAGTGTTTAAATGATTCGTCAGAATACCTCAATTAGCTGATTCGTACTTTCCGAAATTCGTGTTTCTTCATGTCGATCAGCAATAAATAGCCGGCAAGCGTACTTTCCGAATTTGTGAGCACATTTATTGCTTCCATCGCTTGAATACCGGCAACGATACCTACAAAAGCGCCTATTATACCCTGAGGCTGGGTGAATTTTTCATTATCGGGGAGATAGGGGAACAAATCTTCGTAGCTCGGAGCACCACGATAATTGAAAACCGAAACCTGTCCTTGAAATTCGCAAACGGATGCATGAATAAAAGGTTTTCCTGTTTTCTGCGATGCGCGGTCTATTGTGTAGCGGGTGGACAAGTTGTCGGTACAATCGATAATTATGTCGTATTGTGTGAGAAGTGGAGTGGCATTATCGTCTGTCAGGCGAAAATCGTAAATCTGGAAATTAATAGTTGGATTGAGTAGTTCCAATCTCGCTTTGGCACATAGCACTTTGGGAAGTCCAATTTGTGATGTTTCGTACAGTATTTGCCGTTGTAAATTACTTTCGGAGACACGGTCATCGTCCACTATACCTATTGTACCGACTCCGGCACCTGCAAGGTAGAGTAGCACCGGTGATCCTAATCCGCCGGCACCTATTACAAGTGCGCGTGCCGATTTGAGTTTTTGCTGAGTTTCAATTCCAAAATCCGGCAATTGAATTTGACGAGTGTAGCGCTCCATTTCGTTGGATGTCAGTTTACATCCAACTATCCCAGTCTTTCCAGACGGCTTCATATCCTTTTTCTTTAAGTGATTTGGCAAATTCTTCGGGAGTTCGGTTATCGTTTATCGAAAATTGTTCCAATTCGCTGTTATTCGTAGCATAGCCGCCCGGTTCGGTACTGGAGCCTGCGCTCATCGACGTGATACCCAAAGGCAGTACGTTATCGCGGAATGCTTGGCTTTCCCGGGTCGATAGTGAAATGTCAATTTCCTTATCCAGCAATCGATAGGCGCAAATAAGCTGTACCATTTCGCGGTCGCTGATGGGGGACTTTGGTGTGAAAGCTCCGGCTGCCGGACGTAAGCGTGGTAGCGAGATGGAGTACTTGGTACGCCAGTACTTTTTTTCGAGGTATTTCAGATGTAGAGCCACAAAAAACGATTCTGTGCGCCAGTCTTCCAGACCCAGCAAACCGCCGATACCTATTTTTTGAATGTTTGCGGATCCAATCCGGTCGGGTGTTTCCAGGCGATAGCGATAATCGGCTTTTTTTCCGGCAAGATGGTAGTTGCGGTAATTTTTTTCGTTATACGTTTCCTGATAAATACAAATAAACCCAACACCTGTTTGATGCAGCCGGGCGTATTCTTCTGTTTCAAGCGGTTGTACTTCAAGCGCAATTTGCGAAAAATACGGACGGATGCGTTCTGCTACTTTCGTGTAATAATTAGCATCAGTTTTCTTCGGGAAATCGCCTGAAACCAATAAAATATGCTTGTATCCAAGCTTGCCAATGGCTGCAATTTCTTTATCTATCTCACTTAAAGAAAGTACTTTTCGGTGAATATCGTTTTTTGCATTGAATCCGCAATAAGCACAGGCATTGTGGCAGTAGTTTGATAGATATAGCGGGATGTACAATTGTATGACGTTGCCAAACCGCTCTAATGTAAGGTGATGTGCTTCCTGAGCCATTTGTTCCAAATAGGATGTGGCTGCAGGGGATACCAATGCCATGAAATCCGTTATCGTTCGTTTTGGATTTGCCAAAGCAAGCTCTACATCTCGTTTGGTTTGGGATTGGATTTGACGGGAAATGTCATCCCAGTTGTAGGATTGTATATAGTGATAGAAAGTTTCCGTTGAAGTCATGGGTCGCTCTGTGTTGGATATTTTTGGTTTAATTAGGGATATTTATTCACTGCATAAATTCATATCTGTTAAAGATTTAAAAACTCTGTCAAAGGTGAACTTGCATGGGCATTTTTGACTTGTTTCCCCAATCGTGCTTCATAAGCCATTCGCCCGGCTTCTACTGCGAGTTTAAATGCCCGGCCCATTGTTGTCGGGTTGCCTGCCACGGCAATGGCCGTATTTACAAGTACGGCGTCTGCGCCCATTTCCATGGCTTCGGCAGCGTGCGAAGGCGCGCCAATCCCGGCATCGACAATAACCGGTAAATTGCTTTGTTCAATAATAATTTCCAACATTTCGCGTGTTTTTATACCGCGATTGCTCCCGATGGGTGCGCCCAGAGGCATAACCGTGGCAGCTCCGGCATTTTCAAGCAGCTTACACAAAACAGGATCTGCCTGAATATAAGGAAGTACCACAAAGCCCAGTTTTGCTAATTCTTCAGTTGCTTTCAGCGTTTCGATAGGGTCGGGCAGAAGGTATTTGGGGTCGGGATGAATTTCGAGTTTCAGCCAGTTCGTTTCCAGCGCTTCGCGCGCGAGCTGAGCGGCAAAGACGGCTTCTTTGGCTGTCCGGACACCCGATGTGTTGGGAAGTAAAGATATGTTCGGGTGTGTGAGGTGTGTGAGAATGTCGTCATTCTTATCTTCCACATCCACGCGTTTAAGAGCCACGGTAACAAGTTGCGATTCCGAAGCGAGAATGGCATCGCGCATTTCAGCGTTTGATGAGAATTTACCGGTTCCGGTAAAAAGGCGGGACGTAAATGTTTTATCGGCTATTGTTAGCATAACTTATTATAAAGGTTTAAAATTCAGTGTTTAAAGTCTTGGAGAAATTGATAATGTTTAATACGTTTCTTGTTTTGTCTGCCATATCTGTGCTATTTTTAATATACGACGAGAGTGCAACGCCGTGAACCCCGCTTTCTATTAAATCCGGTATATCTTCAGTTGTAATGCCGCCAATGGCAAAAACGGGGAGAGATATATCGTCTCTTTTCATTTCGCTACAAATACTTTTATATCCTTCATTTCCCAGAATGGGGCTAAGATTCTTTTTGGTGGTAGTGAAGCGAAAAGGGCCCACACCCACGTAATCTACGCCATTGGTATATGCTTTTGTTATGTCTTCGAGCGTGTTACAGGTACTACCGATAATTTTCTCATTGCCTAAAATCGTTCGTGCTTCGTTTGGACACATATCTTCTTTTCCCAAGTGCACGCCGTCGGCATCAACCTGACGGGTAATCCGAACATTATCGTTTACAATAAACAATGCATTATATCTGTCGCAGATCGATTTTACCAAATATGCCTGGCGCAATAACTCATCTTCCGGTGTATCTTTCATGCGTAACTGAACGAGTTTTATTCCTCCTTTACATACTTGCTCCACTTGTTCGGCAATTGATATGTTTTTATCCATATCGGTGATGTACATTAATTTTACATCGAAAATTGATGGCTTTGGAACTGCTGTTTTTTGATGTAATCCTAATTTCTTTTCCATACTGTGCATAAAACCGGAAACAGACACCTGCGCTTTATTGCAGGCTGTTTCCAGCGAAAAGCCTTGGGCAAGGAATGAAGTTACTGCCGATGAATATACGCAACCGGTTCCGTGTTTTTCGTTACCTCCACGAATAACAGAAAATGTGAATGTTTTTTTCGGCGTGAAAAGCACATCTTCCGATACCGTATCCATGTTGTGTCCACCTTTCCATAGAATGTTGACACGGAACTTTTGACAAGTTTCCTGTATCTTTTCCGTGGCCACTTCTTCACCGAAAAGTTGTTTCATTTCAGGTGTATTGGGTGTGATGAGATATATTTTCTCCAGAATTTCCGGCAAAAGTGATAAATCATTTTGCAATTCAAAGCCCGAGGAAGAGCGAAGAATCGGGTCCCAGATAATTTTGGCTTCGGGGATTTTTTTTAGCAATTGCTGGCAAAGTTGGTTGAGGACTGCTAGATTCTCAATTATTCCGATTTTAATGAATTGCGGGCGATTTTTTTCGAAAAGCACATCGCATTGACGATTTATTTCATCGGGTGAAAGCCAGCGAACATCATCCAACTTGTCCTGATTTTGAAATGTGATGCCAGAACAAACTCCTAAACCATAACTGCCGGTAACTTCCATTGTTTTTATGTCTGATGTGATTCCGGCTCCGGACGAAGGGTCGAATCCGGCAATGGACAGCACCTTTGGAGTGTTTAATTCGCGCCAGCGTTGCACGATATTGTCAGGATTGGTATTACTCCAAACGGCTCCCAAAACGGCTGCACCTGAAAATCCCATTTGCTGTATCCGCCATAAATTATCGGCGTTAATTCCGCCCAAAGCGATAATGGGTGTCGGGATAATTGGTAATTCTTTTTGGATTTGTTCTTCTGTAAATGCCTGTTTGTAATCAGCTTTGGAAATACTGTCGAAAACGGGACTTAGGAAACAATAATCGGCTTTAAGCGTAAGATTACGGATATCGTCGAATGAATGGCACGAAACTGAGACCTGCCTATATTCGGGCTTTCGAACAAAGTTTTTCTGTTTTTTAACAGAAAGATGAATGCCTTTTAATCCATACTTTTTTACCAAGTGAAAAAAGTCGTGAATAACCAATCGATTTCGAAATCGTTCATCAATTCCGAGAATAAATCGTTCGTACTCTGTTTCCGATAAATCAGGCTTTCGGACATGTAGCGTTTGCAATCCGTGCATAAATAAAGTATTGCAGATGATTGCTTCATCCGGAAGGCTTTGTGGCAATGTGATAAGAATAAGCATTTTTTTCTTTTTAAAGCGATTTGGAGGTCGCTTCACTCTCTTCCATTGTTTTTCTGAATTTTTTATTTGCCCGCATAGAGCAGAAATGTTCGCCGCACATGGAGCAATAGTGCGCTTCTTTATGTCCTTCATCAGGCAAAGTGGCATCGTGGAATTGTATAGCTTTTTCGGAGTCAAGTGCCAGATGAAACTGGTCTTTCCATCTGAATTCGAAACGTGCTTTGCTCATCGCGTGATCACGGTAGTATGCTGCCGGATGGCCTTTGGCAAGGTCGGCAGCGTGTGCCGCCAACTTGTAGGTGATAACACCTTCTTTTACGTCGTTTTTGTCGGGCAACCCGAGATGTTCCTTTTGTGTGACGTAACAAAGCATGGCTGTTCCGTACCAACCAATCATTGCTGCGCCGATTGCCGAGGTGATATGGTCGTAGCCCGGTGCAATATCGGTAACCAACGGACCAAGCGTATAAAAGGGAGCTTCGTGGCAGTGTTTCAGCTGCATGGCCATATTTTCTTTAATCTTGTGCATGGCCACGTGCCCGGGGCCTTCAATTATGACCTGTACGTGATGTTTCCAGGCTATTTTTGTGAGTTCGCCCAAGGTTTCGAGTTCGGCAAACTGTGCATGGTCGTTGGCATCGGCAATGCTTCCCGGTCGCAATCCGTCGCCCAGTGAAATACCCACATCGTATTGCGCAAGAATTTCACAGATTTCTTCAAAATGCTCGTAAATGAAACTTTCTTGCTTGTGTGTAGTGCACCAATTGGCTATAATTGAACCGCCACGCGATACAATGCCGGTTACGCGGCGTAACGTAAGCGGGATATGGTGCCAGCGCAAACCGGCGTGGATAGTGAAGTAATCGACTCCCTGTTCGGCTTGTTCAATCAGTGTGTCGCGAAAAATTTCCCACGAAAGTTTGTCCACATCGCCCTGCACTTTTTCGAGCGCCTGGTATAATGGAACGGTTCCTACAGGGACAGGCGAATTTCGGATAATCCATTCGCGCGTTTCGTGAATGTTCTTTCCGGTAGATAGATCCATAATTGTATCGGCACCCCAGCGAAATGCCCAAACGGCCTTTTCCACCTCTTCATTAATGGAGGAGGTGACCGGAGAGTTACCGATATTTGCGTTGATCTTCACCAGAAAGTTCCGTCCGATTATCATGGGCTCACTTTCGGGATGATTAATATTAGCCGGAATAATGGCTCGTCCGGCTGCAATTTCGTCGCGTACGAACTCTGGCGTTATCCGACGGGGAATATTGGCTCCGAGAGGTTTTCCCGGATCGGCTTTATATTTTTCGGTAATCTTATCGATAAGTTGGTTCTCACGGATGGCCACAAACTCCATTTCGGGCGTAATGATGCCTTGCTTGGCATAATAAAGTTGACTTACGGGTTTGTCTTTTGCCCGTCGTGGTTGTGTATTTACGTGCTCAAACCGGAGGTTGTCGAGTGATTTATCAGCATGTCGCATTCTTCCATATTCAGATGAAAGCGAGTTGAGTTTTACGGTGTCGTTGCGCTCTTCAATCCATGCTTCCCGAAGTTTTGGCAGTCCTTTTCGTAATTCAACCGTTTGATTTTCATCGGTATAAATGCCCGAAGTGTCGTAAACCACAACCGGTAAGTTTTCAATAGTTTCGCCATTATCAAGAATGGTTTTGGACAGATTGATTTTTCGCATAGGTACCCGAATGTCATTCCGGCTTCCTTGTACATAGATTTTTTTTGACCCTGGTAATGGTCCTGTGGTGAGATCAAAACTTTGCATAACAGTATTTTATGTTTTGTGATTGTTTGTTGGGTACGGAGTGTATTATCCGCCTTGTGCAACTTTGATGATGAGGATATTGCAACCGTTGGTAAGTGTAGTTATTTCCCAGTTTTTACGAAAAATAACCACATCATCAATCGCGACGGCAATGTGGGATGTATTGATATTTTGTTGCTCAAGAAACTGCAAAAGGGTAGTGTTCGGGAGACAATGCACCTGACTTCCGTTAAGAAATATATTCATAGATATATAAATAAAAGTGCGGGGTGCGAAAAATGGGTAAGGTTGTATCTACTCTTTCCTACGGCGGCATTATCCGCATCAGGTATGAGGGTGTAATCTCAGCCCGCTTGTATGGGCACCCCTGAATAATAATACTGCAAAGATAACGGATTCTTTTGATATGCCGTAATCTTTGCAGTATGAATTTTAAATTGTTTTTGTTTATAAAAGCAAAAGTCCGTCCTGAACTTCCTTACGTGTATTTATTCCTGCAATGGTTTCTACAAGTTGTAATGCAAAATCGAATACAAATGAGGGGCCTTTTCCGGTAATGATATTCTCGTCAACTGCCACTTTCTCGCCGGTTACTTTGGCTCCGATCAATTCGGGTTCAAAGCCGGGATAGCAGGTCGCTTTTTTTCCGTCCAGCAATCCTAATCCGCCTAAAACCATTGGAGCGGCACATATAGCTGCTACGTTTTTTCCTTTTTCGGCAAATTCTTTGACACGTTTCTTTAATTCTTCGTGCTCGTTTAGGTGTTTTGCGCCGGGCATTCCGCCGGGAAGCACCAAAACATCGATGGTTGAAAAATCGAGCTCGGCGAAAGTTTTATCGGCCAGCACCGGTATGTTGTGTGCTCCGGTTACTCTTTTATCGTCTGTTATCGATATGGTCTCTACCGGAATTTGCGCTCTGCGTAGAATGTCAATTGTACCCAATGCTTCAATTTCTTCGAAGCCGTTGGCTAAAAATAATGCTACTTTTTTCATGTTTTGTTTTATTTAATAGATTGATAAAAAGATTGCTCGAGATTAGCTAAGCCGATGGCATTTCTTTGTTCGCCAACAGCTGACAGCTAATTACCAACAGCCAAATTAATTCAAATTGAACCGATAGGTGATGGTTCCCTGTTGATTGTTGGTGGAGTTTATCGCATTGAACTTTGTCCGACGGGCGGCGCCAAGCGCTTCGTTACGAAGTGTGTTATTGGGAGTGTTTGTCCCCTTGCCGATTTCTGCATTTATAACATTTCCACGCGGGTCAACAGTGATGGTTACCACAACTGTTCCGTAATCGTTTACCGAATAACGGGGTTGAGCTAAACCACCGGCGCCCAAACTGCGGCCACCCAAATCGAATGTCCCGATTCCACCAATACCCGACGTTGCACCTTGCGAAGCATTTCCTGTGGAAACACCTTGAGTTCCTGTGCCCTCGGTTTCGCCGCGACTACCGGCATTTTCACCAAACAGACCACTCATTTGCTGGTTGATTTCCTGTTTGCGGGCTTCCTCTTCACGCTGACGGCGTACGGCCTCTTCTTGTAAACGACGTTGCTCGGCTAATTGTTCGCGGCGACGGCGTTCTTCTTCTCGTTGAGCAGCAACGTCTATGGTTGGTTCGGTATTTTGAGTAATTAACGGTTCGCTGGGTGAATATTCGGGAACGGATGGTGTCTGTTGCGCGGGAACCGGAACGATTTCGTTCATGGGCGACTCAGTGGTACCGAATGCATCTTCAACGTTTCCGAACATTACGGGGATTCCTTCCAGTTCTTCGGGTGGTGAGTATAGCGTGAAGTAAGAGAATAACAGAAAGAGCAGGAGCAGCACGGCAAAAATGGCTGTCCCGATAATTCCTGATATTTTTTCTCTTGTGATTGTCATTTGTTGTGCTATTATCTTTATCAGAGTTCAGAACTTTGACAAAGTGTCGCGTGGTTCGTTTAATTCGGCCTCGTCATCAGCACCATCTTAAACTGATTCTGATTGGCAATATCCAAGATTTTTACAATTTCCCGATATGGAACTTCTTCATCGGCATACAGAGCCACAAAGATATCCGGCTCAGCCGAGTAAACCGACTGCAGAAACGGAGTAATCTGCTCGAATGTCACCACTCGCTCAGTCTCATTTGCATTCGCAACATAATAAGTGAGGTCCTTATCAATAGTGACTCTTGTAATGGGCTTTGCCTGGGCCTGTTGTTGCGCTTTGGGAAGCAGCACTTTAATAGCGTTTGGTACTACGATGGTGGATGTGATCATAAAGAAAATAAGCAACAGAAAAATCACATCAGTCATAGATGCCATGCTGAAGTTTGCCTCTACATTAAATCGTTGTTTTAATGCCATTTTCTGTTTGTTTTAAGCCGCCGGTTCGTTCAAAATATCCATAAATTCCATGATTCGCATTTCAAGTTTATTTACAATACCTTTTATCCTGGTTGTAAGGTAGTTGTAAGCAAACAATGCAATAATCCCCACAATTAGTCCGCCAACGGTTGTTACCAAAGCCTCATAAATTCCCGTAGATAAAATATTTACATCAACGTTTGCTCCTGCACTTGCCATGCTCATAAATGCCTTCACCATTCCGGTAACAGTTCCTAAAAAACCTATCATCGGCGCACCCGATGCGGTTGTTGCAAGCAACGGTAGTCCTTTTTCCAGTTTGGAAATCTCTATATTCCCCTGATTTTCAATAGCTGACATTACATCTGCCATTGGTCTTCCCAAACGCGAAATCCCTTTTTCCACCATTCTCGCCGATGGCGTATTGGTGTTGCGACAGAGCGTCATTGCGGTTTCAATCTTCCCATCGAGGATGTAATCTTTTATACGATTCATAAACGAACTATCTTCCTTCCCGGCTTTATTTATCACCAGCGTTCTTTCGATAAGAACATAAACCGACAGGAGCAAAAGCACCAACAAAACGATCATCAACCAACCGCCTTTAAATGCAAGATCTAAGGCGTTCATGGTTGTTTGAGTTTCAACCGCAGTCGTAACCTGCTGCATTTGTTGCAAAGTATCTTGAACAGGAGCAATTTGTAACAAGTTCATTGAGTCAAATATTTTAATTTTTTAAAAGGACTAAGATAATAAATTTTAGACCGCTTCGCTGTCAGACTTGTGTGTTAAGGCGTCTGATGGTCATTTATTTGATATCTAATTATTAGTTCTAAGCTATAAAAGTAAATAATTATTTATTGTTTATTACTCTCCAAGTTAGTATTTAAGCAATTTTTATAAGCTTTAATTGTTTTTTCCAAACCCAGGTAAAGCGCATCACTGATGAGTGAATGACCGATAGATACCTCTTTCAACCAGGGAATGTTTATGTAGAGATAATTCAAATTCTCCAGATTTAAATCGTGCCCGGCATTTATACCCAAGCCTAGATTTTTTGCAAGTATTGCCGCTTCAACATAAGGAGCTACTGCTTTTTCTCTGTCGATTTTGTATCTTTCAGCATATGGACCGGTATAAAGTTCAATTCTGTCGGCACCGATTTTCGATGCCATTTTAATCGTTTCCAGGTTTGTATCTACAAAAATGGAAGTACGCACACCCATGGCTTGAAACTCGTTTACTACTTCAGTCAGAAAATCCTTGTGTTCAACCGTATCCCAACCAGCGTCAGAAGTCAGTACATCATGTGCATCAGGGACAAGGGTTACTTGTGTCGGACGAATTTTTTTTATCAACGATATGAATTCGGGAGAAGGATTCCCCTCGATATTGAATTCGGTGGTTACTTTGGGTTGCAGGTCAAACACATCCGCATAACGGATATGGCGTTCATCGGGCCGGGGATGTACGGTAATACCCTCAGCTCCAAATAACTGACAATCGATGGCTACTTGAACTACATCAGGAATATTGCCGCCTCTCGAATTCCGGATAGTAGCAACTTTATTTATATTTACACTTAGCTTTGTCATTGTTATTGTACTTTCTCTCCTTATTGCTGTTAATGTTTTGGTCTTTTTTGTAAATGGCAGAATGATAAAAATGCTTTCAAAATGGCTTTTTATCCAAAAAATCCCCATCTTTGTAAAAGATTACAAAATTAATACGAAATAACGGTTTTGCCTAAGAAAACAGATGAAAGATTTTATCAGACAACAGATAGAAAAACAATCGGTATCGTTTACGGCAGAGTCTTTTTTAGGACTTTCTGACACAGAAAATTCGCTTATTGTTATAGAGGTTCCGTTAGTAGACTACACACTTACCGATATTGCCCGTATTGTTGAAAGTAATAATGCCCGGGTAATGAATTTGTATGTTCTCCCTGTTGCTGATGGCAATACCCTCATAATTTCTATCAAATTAAATTTATTAGATTTATCTCCTGTGCTGATGAGTTTCGAAAGATTCAATTACAAGGTATTGTATTACCAGATGAAGGAAGGTGCAGTTACCGATACGCATAAAGAACGATTAGATGAACTGTTGTATTATTTGGAAATGTAAATAGAAAGAGTAAAGAGCCAAGAACCAAGAACCAAGACGATTAAAGAAGGTATTCATCTTCTTATGCAAAATAGAAAACCGATGAAAATTGCATTATTTGGAAGTGTCTTTTCTGAGCAAGCTTATAAAGCCGAATCTCAAATCGTTGATGTTTGTGAAGCTGTGAAACGGCATCCTGCCGAGTTGTATTTACCCGATACTTTTTTCTATTCGCTCTCTCGTGCTACACAAGACAAAATTCGTCCGTTATGTTTGCTTTTCGATGTGTTACCACCGGTTGACCTGGCGCTGAGTGTGGGTGGAGACGGCACTTTCCTCCGAACTGCAGCTGCTGTGGGTAATTCAGGAATTCCGGTTCTGGGTATCAATACGGGAAGATTGGGATTTCTTGCTGATGTAAATTTTAATGATTTGAGCGAGACACTTCAAGAAATTTTCTCCGAAGAATATCTGATCGAGGAACGCTCGCTACTCGAGTTGATCGTTGACGATGAATCGTTGCCCTTCAGTCAGTATAACCGTGCTCTTAATGAGGTGGCTATTCTAAAGCAGGACACGGCATCGATGCTTACCATTCACACGCACATAAATAACGATTTTCTAACTTCATATCAAGCTGATGGATTGGTTGTTGCAACTCCAACCGGTTCAACAGCATATTCACTTAGCGTGGGTGGCCCAATTCTTGTTCCCAGTTCGCCAAGTATTGTTCTATCACCTATCGCACCTCATAATCTAACATCCAGGCCGTTGATAGTACAGGACGATGCAAAAATTAAATTGAGGATCGAAAGCCGGAGTAACAGTTTTTTGGTTTCTTTGGACGGCCAGTCACAGGTTTGTCATGTAAGAACCGAGATCGAAGTGCAAAAAGCAGATTATACCCTTAAAGTAGTAAAACGAAAGGGGCATACTTTCTACGAAACGCTTCGCGATAAACTGATGTGGGGCGTGGACGTGAGACGAAAATAAAAAACAGGATAACCAAAAAGTTATCCCGTTGTAGTTTCAGGTTAATGAACAAATTTTATTGTTCATATTCTTCTTCGCCATCATCGGAAGATGTGGCTACGATTTGCTCCACGGGTTTTGCTTCTTCGAAGGGCAAAAGTTTATCGAGCCCAATGATAAGCATGTAAAAGATGGCCATAAAAACAAATATTCCGGCCATGGATACCCCGGCAATTAATAATGAAGTTTCTATTGTTGGTGTCATATTTTTTGAGGCTTTTAGCTTTTGGCTTTTAGTAATTAGCTCTGTGTTGAACTAATGTTGTAATTAACCAAAATTTTTGTTTATTTCTTGTTTTATTTTATGATAATTCTTCAAATTCCTACTCTATTGCCAACAGCCAACGGCTAACAGCTAATTGCTATTTTAAGCAAACAGCGGAACCAATGTTAAAATAATACCTCCGGCAACCACCGATCCGATTTGTCCGCCCACGTTGGCGCTGATAGCCGGCATAAGCAGGTAGTTATACGGGTCTTCTTTTTGTCCCATCTGATGGATTACTCGCGCCGACATCGGGAAAGCCGATATACCGCAAGCGCCCACCATTGGGTTAATTTTATTGCCTTCCTTTCGGAAGATGTTGAGGAATTTGGCAAAAATCACTCCGCCAAATGTGTCGAACACGAAAGCGAACAATCCCAAACCGATAATTACTAATGTATCTACCCGAACGAAACGGTCAGAAGTCATGGTGCTGGCAATGGTAATCCCCAGCAATATTGTAACCAAACTGGCCAATTCATTCTGTGCCGATAGCGACAGCTTGTTCAACACGCCGCATTCGCGGATAAGATTTCCGAACATCAGGAATCCTATCAGTGCCAGCGATGAGGGCGCAATAATTCCCGCAACAATCGTTACTACAATCGGGAAAAGGATCAACGCTTTTTTCGATATTTTCTTATTGGCATGGCCAACTCCTGACATCCTGATCAAACGTTCTTTTCTTGAAGTGAGCAACCGAATAACCGGAGGTTGGATAATGGGAACCAGTGCCATGTATGAATAGGCCGCTACAGAAATTGGTCCTAGCAAATTGGGCGCAAATCGTGAAGCAACCACAATGGATGTAGGCCCGTCCGCGGCTCCGATAATTCCTATGGATGCAGCTTCCCGCAAATCGTAACCCAGGAAAGAAGCCAAAACCATCGTCATAAAAATACCGAACTGCGCAGCGGCACCGAATAACAGCAAAGAAGGACTTCTGAACAACGGTGAGAAATCGATCATCGCTCCGATAGCAATGAAAATTAACAGCGGAAAAATTTCCGTTGCAATACCAGCGTTAAAAAACACGTTGAGCACACCTTCCACGGCTTCGCCCGTTGCCGGATCAATCTGTGTAATTGCCGACGATAACGGAATATTCACCAAAATGGCTCCAAAACCCATAGGTAAAAGCAATGTAGGTTCATAATTTTTGGCAATAGCCAAATAAATGAGGATAAGACCAATGGTTATCATAACCAGATCTTGCCACGTCATTCCTGCAATTGCAGGCATAAGTTGTTCAAATCCCATAGTTTACAGACATTTAGATATATAGATTGTTAGACATTAGACTTGTAGAAACAAGATTTCTCAGATACGCAAACATTTTGTCTCAATTTGGATAATATCGGCGCAAATGTACATTATAATTTTCAAAAAAATGAGCGAAAGGGAATAAAAAAACTGAGGGTACCACCTCTCGTGACACCCTCAGTGTAAAATAGTATTGATTAAAATTTCGTTCTATAATCCGAAACTCCAGTTCTTTAATACAAAAATCCAAGCAT
>DCEG01000112.1:25280-61300 GCA_002316835.1 Bacteroidales bacterium UBA1035
TTGGTGTTGTCGTATTCCAAACCAACAATCTGCGAGATACGTGCCGAGTCGGGGACAGCCGAAACTCCTGAGTTCCCGATAAGCGGGTTGATTTTGTTATCGTGTTTGAGGAACAAGTTGAAAAACTTAACGAATAAAATTCCGGCACACGTGGCAACCACGAACGAGAATGCTCCGATAACGAAAATCTTTAACGATTCGGGACGCAGGAATGTGGTGGCTTGTGTTGATGCTCCAACCGTCAATCCCAACAGAATGGTAATGGTGTCGATCAACGGCCCGCGGGCAGTTTCTGCCAATCGGCGCGTTACACCCGATTCTTTCAATAAGTTACCGAAAAACAGCATACCCAACAACGGAAGACCCGAAGGCACCAAAAATGTAGTAAGCAAAAGCCCTACAATGGGGAATAATATTTTCTCAGTTTGCGAAACCACGCGTGGGGTTTTCATTTTAATAACCCGCTCTTTCGGTGTTGTCAGCATTTTCATAAAAGGTGGCTGAATTACCGGAACCAGAGCCATATATGAATATGCCGATATAGCAACCGCACCTAATAACTGTGGTGCTAGTTTCGATGTAAGGAAGATAGCCGTTGGCCCATCTGCACCGCCAATGATACCGATAGAGCCTGCTTCGTTGGGCGCAAATCCCCACAATAACGCTGCGACGTATGCTCCAAAAATTCCAAACTGGCAAGCTGCACCAATGAGGAAAAGTTTAGGATTAGCAATCAGCGACGAGAAGTCTGTCATTGCACCAATACCCATAAAAATGAGCGGCGGATACCATCCTTTTACAACGCCTTGATAAAGAATATTTAGTACCGAACCTTCTTCGTAAATTCCAACCTGAAGCCCTGCAGCCTCATTGAAAGGAATATTGCCAATAAGAATACCGAATCCGATTGGGATTAGCAACAACGGTTCGTATTCTTTTTTAATGGCTAAGTATATAAAGAACAAACCAACCAGAATCATTACGATATGACCGATACTGGCATTCGCCATTCCGGTATAATCCCAAAATGTTTTCAAGTTGTCGCCTAAAGTCAAAAGTGTATTCATTTCTTCTTTATTTATTCTACAGTTACTAATTCAGCTCCTTCAAGTACTGAGTCTCCCTTGTTAACCAGAATTCCTGTTACTTTACCGGTAGCGTTTGACAAGATGTTATTTTCCATTTTCATGGCCTCGAGGATCATAATGGTCTGTCCTTTCTTCACTGTATCACCTACCTGACAACGAATATCGAGAATAATCCCCGGAAGCGGAGACTGGATAGTGTTCTTTCCGGTCGGTTCCTTCGGTCGTGTAACGAGCGGTGTTGTCGCCGTTTGCGGTGTAGGTGTTGTAATGGCTTGTTTCTTAATTTTTGAGAGCGGTTTGCTTTCCTTTTTTGCCAATTCTACTTTGTACGGGGTGCCGTTTACTTCCAGTTCAACTACAGAACTATCGGAACTATTTACTATTACACGGTATGGGGCACCATTTATTTTATAATTAAATTCTTTCATAAGGAATATTTCTTTCTGAGTAAATTGATTAATGAATTATCTGCGTGGATCCTGACGCAACGTATATAATTTAGAACTCCAGGGTGAGTATTTGCGTCTGACTTCGCTGATGGTAAGAATAGTACTTTCAACGTCGTGAACATCTTGATTTAACTCGTGAATTGCAGCCGAAATAGCAGCCAGAACCTCTCCGGTAAGTTGGCTTTCACCCCTTACTGCCGATAAAGTACCGGCGCTGGCAACACGTTTATGAGCTATATTTTTTGCTGAATTTCCAATCATTTTAAAAATCACATACAGCAAAATCAATCCCAGAAATACCACGAGCATTGATGTAATGGTTATGGTTACTCCCATTGGATCATTCTCTTGTAACGAAACTACTTTTGGGTTTTCTTCCAGAATAGCATTGTTGCTGCTGGGAGTAATCCTTTCGAGTTGAGTACCTAATTGTTTGCCATCCAGGTCATATTTAATACCATCGGCAGCATATCCGTAAGTTTTGTCAGTAGGTATTCCGGCAGGAATTCTTATTTCATCCAGTAATGTTTTCCCATCGTTTTCATACAAAGCAATGTAGTTCTCTTTGGTCGGATCGAGTTTAAAATTCACGTGGAAAGTTCCGTTAAACGGCTCGTTGTCTGCCCAAAAGAGTGCGTGTTGACGCGGAGGTATCTTGGTGAGCACATCACCGCGCGGGATAGGATATTTTTTAGGATTGTTGGGATCATCGGTTAGGTATCTGCCGCCCAAATCCTGAGTTTTGTATGTGTTGTTGAATATCTCGATCCATCCGTTTCGTTGCCCGAAATCATCCATAAATCCCGTTTGGTTATCTATCAAGACTTCGTTAATAACCCAATGTGGATTTTCTACTTTTTGGACGCAACTCACAAGAAGTATCAATGCAGATAAAAACAACAGTTGTTTTATTTTATTCATACTCATGCAAATTATAATGGTAAATTATCGTGTTTTTTAGGAGGATTGGTCAGCTTTTTGGTTTGTAATTGCTGCAATGCCCTGATAACACGGAAACGGGTATTTCTAGGTTCAATCACATCATCTATATAGCCGTAACGAGCTGCCTCGTATGGATTGGTGAACAAATCGTTGTACTCTTTTTTCTTCTCTTCCACTAGAACAGCCAGTTTATCAGGTTCTTTCTCTGCTGCTATTTCTTTGCTGTAAAGAACTTCAACAGCACCATCTGCACCCATAACTGCAATTTCTGCACTTGGCCAGGCGTAGTTAATATCGCCACGAAGTTGCTTGCAACTCATTACAATGTGAGCTCCACCGTATGATTTACGCAATGTAACGGTTACTTTTGGAACGGTGGCTTCGCCATAAGCATAAAGAAGTTTTGCTCCGTGAGTGATTACGCCGCCATATTCTTGTCCGGTTCCGGGAAGGAATCCGGGAACGTCAACCAGCGACACGATGGAAATATTGAAAGCATCGCAAAAACGAACAAAGCGGGCAGCTTTACGAGAAGCGTTAATATCGAGAACGCCTGCCAGATATTTTGGCTGGTTGGCCACAATTCCTACTGATTGTCCGTTGAAACGGGCGAATCCTACAATGATGTTTTTAGCGTAATCGGCGTGTACTTCAAGGAACTCTCCGTTATCTACAACGGCGCCGATAACTTCGTACATGTCGTAAGGTTTGTTAGCACTGTCGGGGATAATTTCGTTCAAACCATCTTCCAGTCTGTCAATCGGATCGACGCTTTTAAGTACCGGCGGTTCTTCCAGATTGTTTTGAGGAATATAAGATAAAAGTTTTTGAATCAATTGTACGGCATCTTCTTCTGTTTGAGCCGAGAAATGAGCCACACCCGATTTTGCAGTATGAACCGATGCCCCACCCAATTGTTCCTGAGTAACATCTTCTCCTGTAACTGTCTTTACCACCTTTGGGCCGGTAAGAAACATATAGGAAGTTCCTTGTGTCATGATGTTAAAATCGGTAAGAGCGGGCGAATAAACGGCACCACCGGCGCAAGGGCCGAATATACCGGATATTTGTGGAATCACACCCGACGCCAAAATGTTGCGCTGGAAAATTTCGGCGTAACCGGCCAGAGCATTAATTCCTTCCTGAATACGTGCACCACCGGAGTCATTAATACCGATAAGAGGTGCGCCCATTTTCATGGCCTGATCCATTACCTTGCAGATTTTTGCAGCATGCATTTCGGAAAGCGAGCCACCCGAAACAGTGAAATCCTGCGCAAAAACATAAACCAGACGTCCTTCTATGGTTCCGTAACCTGTAACAACTCCATCGCCAAGGAATTTGGTGTTTTCCATGCCGAAGTTGTGACAACGGTGTTCCACAAACATGTCGAACTCTTCAAAACTTCCTTCGTCAAGAAGCATGGCAAGACGTTCGCGAGCTGTGTATTTTCCTTTCAGGTGCTGAGATTCGATTCTTTTCTCACCACCACCTAAGCGAGCTTTTTCTCTCAATTGAATAAGCTCTTTAACTTTTTCGAGTTGGATGCTCATATGATTTTTGTTTATTATGAATGAAAAAATTTTGTTCTAATGTTGAATGATTGCGAAGTTTATCACAAAGTATTTTTAGATTCACCTATGTTATTCAGGGTGTTCGCACAATTCTGTTAATACACTTCCGGTTGATTTCGGGTGTAAAAAGGCAATGTTCAGTCCCTCAGCCCCGGCACGGGGTTTCGCATCAATAAGACGTACGCCTTTTGCTTCAATTTCCTGCAAAGATTCACCTAAGTTTTTAGTTGCAAAAGCGATATGGTGAACACCTTCTCCACGTTTTTCGATAAATTTAGCAACGGTGCTTTCTTCGCTGGTAGGTTCTAATAATTCAATTTTGGTCTGTCCGATCATAAAAAAAGCTGTTTTTACTTTCTGATCTTCAACTGTTTCGATATTATAGCATTTCAGGCCAAGAACTCCTTCGTAATAAGGCAATTGTTCTTCGATACTTTTTACGGCAATACCGATGTGTTCAATGTGTGTTAATTCCATATTAATTAATTGAGTAGTTATTTATTTAAGAAGTGCAAAGGTACAATTTTTTGGTTGTACAGAAAAATTTATTTTAAAGTTTTAAATTGAAGATATTTTTAGAACCTCAAGTAGCTCCAAACTTATTTCACGATCTTTTTTAATGGCTCGTTTAAACGGTACATAATCTATTTCATTTTCACGAATACCTATCATTACGTTTCGCTGGTTCTCCAACAATGCCTGAATAGCAGCAACACCCATTCTGCTCGCCAGAATACGATCTTGCGCCGTAGGCGAACCTCCACGCTGCAAGTGCCCGAGGATTGAAACACGAACATCGTATTGCGGGTATTGTTTTTTTACCCGTTCTGCCATCTTCATAGCTCCACCGGTAACTTCGCTCTCTGCAACGAGGACCATACTGCTGCTTTTCGATTTACGGAATCCCTGCTCGATAAGTTCGGCCAACTGGTCTTTTTCCATGCTGATCTCAGGAATTATTGCAGCTTCAGCACCTGATGCAACAGCGCTGTTAAGAGCCAAATAACCACAATTGCGACCCATTACTTCTACAAAAAAAAGGCGCTCGTGAGACGTGGCTGTATCTCGGATTTTATCCATGGACTGCATTATGGTGTTCAGGGCGGTATCATAACCTATAGTAGTGTCGGTTCCATTGAGATCGTTATCGATAGTCCCCGGTAGCCCGACAATCGGTATATTGTATTCGTTGGCAAAAATGCCGGCCCCTGTCAGTGAGCCATCGCCTCCAATTACCACAAGCGCTTCGATTCCGTGTTTTTGCATATTTTCGTATGCAATTTTTCGTCCCTCCTCGGTCATAAACTCATCACAACGAGCGGTTTTTAATACAGTTCCACCCTGCTGGATAATATTACTTACACTATTGGTTTTGAATTCTACTATCTCGTCACTTATAAGTCCCCTATATCCCCTGTAAATACCAAAAACACGCATATTGTTGAAGATTGCAGCGCGTGTTACGGCACGAATGGCTGCATTCATGCCTGGAGCATCACCACCGGAAGTAAGTACGCCGATGCATTTTACATTTGAATCCATTTCGAAGTTTGTTCTGTTTTAAAAGTGATTAACCCTAAATACAATTGAGTACAAAGGTAATTTTTTTTAGCATGCACACAAAAAAAGCTGCTTTAAAAAGCAGCTTTTTCAACTTCCATTTCAGGGACAAGCCTGGCTATTTTCTCCGCTAAAGCTTCCATTTGCCACATAGGTGTTGAGGTTGCCCCGCAGATCCCAATGCTATTGTCTTCTTTAATCCAATCTATATCCAGTTGATCAGGATGATGAATCAGGTATGAGTTTGGATTATTTTTTTTGCATTCAGCAAAAAGAACCTTTCCGTTAGAACTTTTTTCTCCTGCAATAAAAATAATCAGATTATGTTTCTTTGCGAATTCGTGCATGTTGGGAACCCGATTGGACACCTGGCGACAGATTGTATCGTAAAATTCAAAATGCGCATCGCCTTGCATGCGCGTTTTTATCAATTCTCCAATTTCCTGAAATCCATCCAACGGTTTGGTAGTTTGCGAAAACAAACTTATGTCACGCGAAAAATCGAGTATTTCAATATCTTCTTTCTTTTCAATTACAATTGCTGATTCGTTTGTCTGTCCCATTAGGCCGTTTACCTCTGCATGGCCTTTTTTTCCGAAAATTACGATTTGTCCGTCTTCGTTTGCTCTGTTAACGAATTTCTTTTTGATACGTTTTTGCAGACCAAGAACAACCGGGCAAGATGCATCAATTAATTCAATATTATTTTCTTTTGCAATCTCATAAGTGCTTGGCGGCTCACCGTGAGCGCGAAGCAATACACGAACATTCTTCAGCTTTTTAAATTCTTCGTGATTGATGGTTATCAATCCCAGTTTGGCAAGACGTTCTACTTCTATGTTGTTGTGAACGATATCGCCCAAACAGTAAAGCGTTCCGCCTTTTTGCAGTTCCTCTTCTGCTTTGCTGATAGCTTTAGCTACACCAAAACAGCAACCCGACTGCTTGTCGATTTCAATTTTACTCATTTTTATTTATGATTTTATTAAACATATCAATTGCCCATTGCAATTGTTCTTCTATAGTTATATGCGAATTATCCAGCTCTATAGCATCTTTGGCTTTTCGTAACGGACTTTCAGCACGGGTAGTATCTCTTTCGTCGCGTTCGCGTACGTTGGCAAGTGTATCTTCGTATGAAGCCGGGATATCCTTGGTTTGAAGTTCATTAAAACGGCGTTTCGCACGTACTTCGGGGGATGCTGTGAGGAAAATTTTAAGTTCTGCATCGGGAAAAACAACGGTACCTATATCTCGACCGTCCATAACTACGCCTTTTCTTTTTCCCATCGCCTGTTGTTGTCTCACCAATTCTTTCCTGACAAACCCTAAGGTGCTCACACGGCTCGCCATATTGCCAATTTCCAGTGAACGGATTTCCTTTTCCACATTTTCGCCGTTCAGGTAAGTTTCCTGTTGACCCTGATCGTTAGCTTTGAAAGAGATTTCAATTTCGGGAATATGTTGCTGCAATTCGGCTTCCTTGATATCCATATCGGTCATCCATCCGTTGCGATAAGCAAATAGAGCGATTGCCCTGTACATAGCTCCGCTATCGATGTACGTATAACCTAACTCTTTTGCCAATCCTTTTGCTATTGTGCTTTTGCCGCAAGAAGAGAAACCATCTACAGCAATATTTATCTTTTCCATTTCTACAATGCTAATCTTGTAAACAACTGCAAAGATAGAATGTTTTTGGATTAATTGGTTTTAACAGGCAAATTAACCAACTATATATTCTGCACTAAACGTGACATTTAGTGCAAATGAACGAAATGTTATTTTAAGCGCATGTCCTATTATCTGTTGATTATATTCATTTAGAACCATATTTTTCTCTATATAGGCCCCTTTTTATATTATAAACCAGTAGCAAAAGTGCAAAAAGAGAACGTGTTTTTCAAATGCCAATACTGTAAGTTAAACTTTTACCTAAACCAAACGTGATCATACCTCCTCCTGGTGTTTCTTCTTTCCGCCTATTTGCCAGTTAAAATTATAACGAAAATCTCACATTTTTTTGTTTCAAAATTTTTTATTTGTGAAAAATACTTTTATCTTTGCAGTCGCAATTTTAAAAAGCGATGGTGCCATAGCTCAGTTGGTAGAGCAACGGACTGAAAATCCGTGTGTCCCTAGTTCGATTCTTGGTGGCACCACACCCACAAACTCACAAAACGCTGTAATCAAATAAATTACAGCGTTTTTATTTGTCTCAGGTAAAAACAAGGGACAAAGGAAGGGACAACATTTACCGAAAATAATGAACAAAAGCGTGGAGTTCCCACGCTTTTGTTATATCTAAATATCTTATGTCTTGGTTCTAATATTCTGATTCTTTTCTCTCAAAACTTAAACGTAAATCCTCCCATGGCGTTAAAACCTTGCGCCGGGTGTCCGTACCAGATATCGTATTTCTGGAAGAGCAGGTTGTTGGCTTTCAGGTTTATCGCAAATGAATCGTTGATGTCATAAACAGCGCCGAAATTGAGGTCGTTAATATTACTCATTTTCACGTTTGCTCCATCAAAATACGACCACCTGTCACCTGCAAAATAATAATTCAGAGAAAATTTCAGGTTGCTCATGGCTTCAAACGTGGCTCGGATATCGGTTTCAAAACCGGGTTTGTTATAGGCTTTAGCATCACTGATTTGCCCGGCATGAATTGTCAAATCATTTACGGTATAAAAGTTTTTCTTCAATCGCAAAGAGATATCCAGAGGTGCCCAAATATTAGTTTGAAGCATCCCGCCAATATGAGAATGTGAAATATTGCCATAAACAGGTAACAGATTTTCTATAATGTAAAAGGGATAAGGGGTGGCCAACGCATCGTGATATACATGATTTAATATCAAAAAATGCTCATCTTCGGTTTTCTTAAATCCGCCGAAAATATCGAAGCGAAAACCGCTGGCTTCGCCAATTTTAGCTCCGGCCTCGATATCTACAATAGAGAACGATGATTTTACGGGCGTCATTGGAGCAATATAACGAGACTCGTTCATCATATCCAAATACGTATTATCGTCAATCCCTCCTTTTATATTGGCGTAAAGCGAAGAATGTTCCGTAACCTTCAATCCCAGCTCTACATTTGGTGCAACACGAAATTTTGTTCCACCCAACATTTGGAAGAGTAAATCGGCTCCTAATCGGGCTTTCCAGTTCAACCCTTCGAAAGCGATATACGGATTGGCATTTAACAGCGTAAAATTATCCATGCCTTCGTTGTAGAAAACACCCAGAAGTTTACCATCAACCCCTACTCTGCTGCTTCCCTCCTGAAAAGGCTTATCCAGGCCAACCATGGCATCGATATGGTTTCCTTTCAAACCGGTACCCGACAATGTAGAACCGTATTTGGTGGAGAAATTTTTAAAATCGAGAAATCCACGATAATTGATAAAATCCGATGGATTCGACTCAACACCCAATCCTAAGTTGAAAACTCCAAGCGTTTGGTTTTGGTTATCGAAATTACGAGTGCCTCCAAACGTATTTCCGTAATAATTGAATGCCGAATGCGAATAGGCTGCCTTGAGATTAAGCCTTAAAGCATCGAGAAGATGTCCGTAGCGCAACTGTCCCAAATTATCCATAAAAAACGCCTTGTTGCTCGCAGGGTCGCTGTCCTGAACATAATTCACATCACCGTTGGAGGAATTATGCAGAAAGCTGAACGTGAGATTGCTCTTTTCGTTCTCGATAAGCCGATAACCTAACGCTCCATCGATATTGGCATAATTCCCGGCGCCAAGCGAAATATATCCTTTTTTCAGACTGAAAGGGATATCCGTCATAATATCGGTGGGTTGCGGAATAGCGATTTCCAGCGGCGGTGTGGTTCTTCCTGCCCACGACGAATAACCGGTATTGGCTTTCTTTATCGTTGGTTGCGGAACAGACGGCAGCGAGTTTATCTTATTGGCATCCTGAAGCGTGGGATTGAACTCGCGCTCCAATTCCATCTGGCGACGCAACAAGGAGTCTTGCTGTTGAGCAAAAATTCCCGTGGAAATTAACAGTGCGGCTACTATATATATTGTCTTTTTCATTTCAATTATCAATTGTGGATTATAAATTACTTAACCTTTCGTTTATCATTTGCTGAATATCGGCTTCGGTGCCTTTGTAGTTGTTTTTCAAGCTTTCGAGATATTGCCTGGCCTGAAAATCATCACCTTTGGCTTTGTACGTATCCGATAAAACAATGAGCGCACGCGCCATCCAATACTGATGCGGCGTTCCTTTCTGCATAAACGATTTCACCTGCGATTCTGCCCTGTCGTACGATTTCCACCGATAATACATGTCGGCAAGAATAAACTGTGCTTCCGCACCGTAAACGCTACGCGTATCCTGTGCCAGCGATTGGAAATCTTCCGCAGCTTTATCCACCTCGTTTACCTGTTGTAACGATTTCCCGCGTAAGTAACGGGCTTCAGCGATTACCTCGGGCGACAGGTTGGTATTTGTCAGCAAAGCGGTTGCGGCACGCGATGCTTCGTGAAAACTATTCAATCGGTATTGCGTGCGGACAACACCCATTTGTCCGACTTGTTGATTGCTCAGGTTGCGGGCAGAATTGGCCAATCGGGAATAATCCGCCAATGCCTGATTGAGATTTCCATTGTTATACTCGATGGCCGAGACGTAAATAAGCGCATCGTCTAAGTATTTCGCGCTGTTGGCATCCACCACTTTTCTGAAATAAGTGGCTGCCTGCTGTTTGTTGCCTTTTCCATCGGCTAAAACACCCAGATAGTAGTTGGCATCGGTATTGTAAGCTCCGTTTGGATAACTTTGTAGATAGCGTTGCATCGCTGTTTCGGCTTCGGCTTTCGAACCGCGCATATACACACTTTCGGCTGCCAGATAGGTGAGCGAATCTTGTCGCGATACGGTGATCCGCATTCCGCCGGGCAGTGAATTGGCATAATTCACGTACGACTGAATATCGTTGAGTTCGCTGTAAACAGTTTCCAACGAAACCAGCGCCGTTTTGGCATCATCCGTTCCGGGGAATTTCGAAATTACATTCTTGTAAGCCGTTATGCTTTGTTGAAAATTTCCGGCGTTGTAATACAATTGCCCCAGCTGAACACCCGCCTGACTCGACAAACCGCTGTTGGGATAATTGGAAACCAACTGCTGTAACACAGTTATAGCTTCGCTATCGCGATTCATCATCACCAAAGCACGGCTTTTTTCGTAAAGCGCATCGTCGAAATATTGTGAGTTGGGATAGCGGCGCATCAGGTCGTCCAACGCCGATACTTTTCCCTGATAATTACGTTGCAATCCCATCACGAAAGCTTTTTGATAAGCCGCATAATCGGCTGCCAACGGATTGATAGTGGCTGCCGAGTTATAAAAGTGTTCGGCTTCGGCAAAATTGCGGTTGAAATAGTAGCTGTCGCCAATGCGGTTGTGTGCATCGGCATATTCGGCCTTGTTTTTGTTGGTTTCTGCCGATACGTAACGTTGAAATGCGGTAACAGCCGACGAATACTGATTTTGTTTGAATCGGGTATAACCCAGATTATACCAGCCCATGGCGTAATTTTCATCTGCCGACGATGCGTTTTGCGTAAAAGTCTGAAAATCGGAAGCGGCGCCGGCGTAATTGGCAATACGATAATTGGCCTCACCACGCCAATAATAAGCATTATTTTTGGCTTTTGCGTCGTAGTCGCCCACAACAATGCTGTTGGTGAGTTGCTTAATGGCCTCGTTCATATTGCCGTTGATAAATTCCTGTGCACCAAGTTGGAAAATGACCATTTGCTTCGCTTCCAGAATCCGTCGTCCCGGGCGCGATATGCGATTAATAGCAGCAAGAGCGGCATCGTAATCTTTTGTAGTTAAGAATGTTTCGGCCAGAATATCGTTTACCTGGTCGGTATATTGTGAATTGGGAAATTCTTTGAGGAAATTCTCAAACAGCGTGATGGATTCGCTGAAAACTGAAAAGTTGGTTTCGTGCGCCAACAAAGCGTAATTGAACATGGCGGTTTCGCGCACCTGAGGATCAAAATTATCGCGCGAAGCTGTTTCGAAAGCCATTTGTGCCTGTTGTTTCTGATTGAGTTTCAAGTATGTTTGTCCGATTTGTAATTGTGCATTTTGATTAAGCGCATCTCTTTCGCCTGCCGCCCGCTGAAACATTTGCACAGCTTCGTTTAATTTTCCGGCCTCTACATAAGAAAGCCCCATAAAATAGGCATCGCCTCGAAGCGGTTTGGCAGTGTTGGCAAAATATTTTTCGTAGTATGGAATGGCGCTTGTGGCGCGGCCTTGACGATAATTACTGTTACCCAGCACACGATACATCTCGGTGGCGTGTTCGCTGCGCGGATAGGTATTCAGGAACGATTCCGCAAGCCGGATGGCTTCATCTAATTTGTTGTTGAAGAATGTGGATTGAGTAGAATAGAAAGCCACCTGTTCACCAAATTCGGGATGATTGCGCAACCCTTCGAACCGGCGCAAAGCAGCATCGTAATTACCGTTGGTATAATCGATATAGCCGGTGTAAAAATTTCCGGCATCGCGGTATTTACGGCTGTTTTGCGAAAGCAATCCGAAAAGCCGGTAGGCTTCGTCTTTGTTGCCGAGTTGCAGGTTGGCGTACGCGTTTCGGAAACTGAAATCTTCCTGTTCGGATGGTTTCAGGTAATCCAAATCGGCCTGGTCGAACCAAAATTTGGCGAGTTTCCAGTCTTTTTCATCGAAATGATACGAACCGATCAAAAATTTCACCTGATGATGATGGATGCTTTCGGGATGTTCATCCAGAAACGCTTTCATAACGTCGCCACTATTTTTTACACCCTTGTGAAAGGACGAAACCGCCATCATGTATTTCGCTTCTTCGGTCAGAAAACGGTCGTTGCTCTCGGTAACGTATTGCGACAGCAAATCCTGTGCACCCGTATAATTTCCTTCCAGGAACATTTCTTTGCCTTGGTTGAAAAGCTTTTCAGGTTGATGGTGGTAAACTGTTCGCTGAGCCATTGCGATGTGTGTTGCAACGGCAAACAATAACAGGAAAATTGTTTTTTTCATATTTGGTTTCATTACACAGAGAAACACAGAGGCAGCACTGAGCGACACGGAGTTTTCTCTTCTAATTTCTTAAATTCTAACTTCTTTTGAGATTTTTTCAATTCCTTTACGAATCGACATTAACCCGAAATCGGCAGGATTGAGTTTGCTTCGTGCGATAAACTGCAGCTCCGACACATCGTCCTGAGCTTTTAAGTCGCTGAAATTATCTGCTTTACATCGAAAGAATATATCCAATGTATGCACTTCAAAGCCCGAATATACGTAAATATTCGGAATGGAAAAAAGGTATTCTGCCGAAGTTATTAACAGTCCCGTTTCTTCGTGAACTTCCCTGCGCACTGCCTCTTCCCCCGATTCGTACATATCGATAAATCCACCGGGCAAATCGAATGTTCCTTTTGCCGGATCTTTGGCACGTGTGGCCACCAAAATTTCGCCTTCGGCGTTCACGATAACCGCTACCACAGCAGCAGAGGAATTAAAATAATAAGTGAATCCGCAACCCCTGCACTTTTTGGATTTTAGATTGTTTTCAATAAAGTTTTTAGAGCCACACTTCGGGCAAAAATGAAATTGATGTAGTGGATGTTTCATTACTTAATATACAGATTTGTTAATCACTGCATTGGTTGTTCAACAACTTCGCAACTCCGATAAACAGATTGATAAAGTTTAAAATCCTCCAATCAGAACAACTGTTTTAAAATATCCGGCAAAGAATCCTTTACCTTATCTTCCATATCTTCGAGAATGGGTTGAACAATATCTCTATTCAGGTGCTTTGTGATATACACTTTTCCAAACGCGCCCGCACCTATTGGATACGATTTCCCGTCCCAGTTTATTTTCGGAATCGAAAACAGGTAATAGTTATCAACCGTTACGTTGCTGTTAATAAAGCCTGTTAGCAGCTGTTCACCCGCCATCTGCCAGGCAACAGCACTTACGCCGTCACTCCGCTCCGCAACTATTTCTTTCAGAATGTCAGCAGATTTTACTCTTATTGCATCTTTGTGAGCTTGCTCATCGGGGTTTGTAAAGAAAGCAGCAACAATAATTGCAATAATAATTAAAAATAGGAAAAAGCTCTTTCCTCTGCGTACCATTGTTTATATCTTAATTTAAACTTTGACAAAGTTGCTTATTTCCTCGTTATCTCCACAATTCCCGTTTTCGGTAGTTCTCTGTTGCGTTTATCCACCGCTTCAACCACATTGTCGGCAAGCTGGGCAAAAGCCATTCCCGTAATACTGTTGAGGTTGAGTGCTACAGGTTGTCCATCGTCACCACCTTCGCGAATGGTTTGCACGATAGGAATTTGTCCCAACAATGCATATCCGCTCTGTTCCGCCAACTTTTTGCAACCGTCTTTTCCAAAAATATAATATTTATTTTCGGGCAGTTCGGCAGGCGTAAACCATGCCATATTTTCCACTAAACCGAGAATAGGCACATTTACTTTGTCGCCAGTGAACATGCTGATTCCTTTTCGTGCATCGGCAAGCGCCACTTCCTGCGGTGTGCTCACGATTACAGCACCAGAAATAGGAAGTGTTTGCACCAATGTGAGGTGAATATCGCTTGTTCCGGGCGGAAAATCGATAAGGAAATAATCCAACTCACCCCAATCAGCATCGCTGATAAGTTGTTTTAGTGCGTTGCTGGCCATTGCTCCACGCCATACTACGGCATCTTCCTTTTTCACGAAGAATCCGATAGAAAGCATTTTAACTCCGTAGTTTTCAACTGGAATAATTAAATCACGGCCTTCGATTTTTTCAGTATAAATGGGCATATCTTCCACCCCAAGCATCTTAGGAACAGATGGGCCAAAAATATCTGCATCAAGTAATCCTACATTGTAGCCCTTTTGAGCCAACGCAATAGCCAGATTGGTACAAACTGTACTCTTACCTACACCACCTTTTCCGGAGGCAACGGCCACTATGTTTTTCACTCCGGGTAATAGATCGGGCAATGCAGGCCGGGGAGCTTGTTTCGATTTTACCGAAATATTCCCTTTGATTTGGATATCAGGATCTGCATGTGTTAAAATGGCTTGTTCCGCCATCTTCACCAGTGATTTTATAAATGGATCGTTTTGCCTTTCGGTGATTAGCGAAAAACTCACTTTCATTCCATCGATACGGATATCATCTTCTACCATTCCGGCAGAAACAATGTCTTGTCCCGTTCCCGGGTAGCGCACATTTTTAAGTGCGTCGATAATTAGTTGAGGGTATATTGACATTTTATAAAGATTTATAGACAAGAGAACAAAGAGTAAAGACTTTTTATTTTATATACGGGCATCACGGCCGAAGCTACGATACTCGTCTTTCTCAATTTCGATATCAGGTTCTGCCCAGTTATAATTTTTAGGACATATAAATTTAATATATTTGATGTTCAAACCACGAGAACGCCATTGTTGTTCATAAAAAGTCTGAATATTTAATATTTTATCGTTGATTCCTGACTCATATAAATTATCGATATCTGTTAAAACCGTCAGATTGTTTTCCCTAATCATCGCTTGTGTATAAGAAAAAAGAAAATTACTGTCAGTTTTGAGATGAATTACACCGTCATCGTTTAAAATCTGGCTGTACATTTGCATAAATCGGATGGATGTAAGTCGCTTGTTGATTTTTTTCATTTGCGGATCAGGGAAAGTAATCCAGATTTCGGACACTTCGTTTTCGACGAAAAAATGATGAATAAGTTCGATATGAGTTCGCAGGAAAGCTGCATTTGTGAGTTTTTCGTTCAATGCTTGTTTCGCTCCCGACCACATGCGGGCACCTTTAATATCTATTCCGATGAAATTCTTTTCGGGAAATAATTGTGCCAGTCCTACCGTATATTCTCCTTTTCCGCACCCAAGCTCAAGCACGATTGGATTGTTATTTTTAAAGTACTCGGATTTCCATTTCCCTTTCAATGGAAATCCTTCTTTTTTCAATACTCCGAAAGTATATTGAAAGACGTTTGGATAAGTTGCCATATCGGCAAACTTCGATAATTTATTTTTTCCCATTTCCGGTTTTTTCGATATTTCGTTCGCAAAAATACGAATTTAACTTTTAATTCAGTACAAAAATAACCTAAACAACCATTTCTTAACTGTATAAAATTGTAAGTAAAGTAAATAATTTGTAAGCCTTCTTTCAAAAAAGCGGAGAAATTCACTTTTTTTGATTGTTATTTTTTTTTGTACAAATCTGATTATTAGGGAAATAAAATTTATAGTTTATTCAGTAAATTTTTCACATATTTTCTATATTTTTTTTCAAAAAAAGTGATAAAGTTTCAATTTAATACTTACCTTTGTCAAGCGAATTACTACAAAAAACACTTTATATTATGAAAGTAAATGACATAATGACACAACTTGAGGCTAAGCATCCCGGCGAGGCCGAATATCTTCAGGCAGTAAAAGAAGTTTTGACCTCCATTGAAGAAGTTTACAATCAACATCCCGAGTTTGAGAAAGCGGGAATTGTAGAAAGAATTGTTGAACCTGACCGGATTTTCACTTTTAGAGTGCCTTGGGTAGACGACAATGGAAAAGTTCATGTAAATATCGGCTATCGCGTTCAGTTTAACGGAGCTATTGGTCCGTACAAAGGCGGTATTCGCTTTCACCCGTCCGTGACATTATCAACATTAAAATTTTTAGGTTTCGAGCAAACATTCAAAAACGCACTGACTACCCTTCCAATGGGCGGAGGTAAAGGCGGATCGGATTTTGCACCGAAAGGACGTTCCGAAGCAGAAATCATGCGTTTCTGTCAAGCATTTGTGACCGAACTTTGGCGCGATTTAGGTCCCGATACCGACGTTCCTGCCGGAGATATCGGCGTGGGCGGCCGTGAAGTGGGATATATGTACGGAATGTACAAAAAATTAGCTCGTGAACATACGGGAACTTTCACCGGAAAAGGACGTTCATTCGGCGGTTCACGCCTTCGTCCCGAAGCTACCGGATTTGGTGCATTGTATTTCGTAAATCAGATGTGTGAAACTCACAATATTGATTTAAAAGGTAAAACGGTTGCCGTTTCAGGTTTCGGAAACGTTGCTTGGGGAGCTACCATGAAAGCTACCGAATTAGGTGCAAAAGTAGTTGCAATATCAGGCCCGGACGGATATATCTACGACGAAGACGGAATAAACACACCCGATAAATTTAACTATATGCTGGAACTTCGTAATTCGGGTAATGATATTGTTGAGCCGTACGTAGAAGAATATCCAAATGCAAAATTCTTCCCCGGCAAAAAACCGTGGGAATGTAAAGTGGACATCGCGTTGCCTTGCGCCATCCAGAACGAATTGAATCTGGAAGATGCAAAAAGACTGAAAGAAAACGGTGTTACACTGGTTGCCGAAGTCTCTAACATGGGTTGTACAGCAGAAGCAGTTGATTACTTTGTGGAAAATAAAATACTATTCGGCCCCGGAAAAGCTGTTAACGCAGGCGGCGTTGCATGCTCGGGACTGGAAATGACACAAAACGCTATGCACATTTCGTGGTCAAACGAAGAAGTGGACAAATGGTTGCACCAGATCATGAGCGATATCCACGATCAGTGTGTTGCTCACGGAAAAGAGGGAAATTACATCAATTACGTAAAGGGCGCGAATATTGCCGGCTTTATGAAAGTTGCCGATGCCATGATGGCCCAGGGCGTATTGTAAAGATACATCGTTAATATACTATTTGAAAACCGCAGAAGAGCCGTAAGGAATAAGACCTTGCGGCTTTTTTGATGAAACGACTTAACCTTTTCTATTATTTCTTATCTTTGTCTTTTAACAGTGAATGAATTTTATCATGAGTAAAAAATGGCTGATTGCCGTTACAGGAACTTTTACACACTTATTGCTCGGAACGGTTTATGCATGGAGTTTTTTCCAAACACCCATAACCGAATTTACGGGTTGGAATAACGCACAGGCTGCATGGGCATTTAGCTTATCCATTTTTATGCTGGGAGTTACTGCTGCCTGGGCAGGAAACAAGATGTCGGTTTATGGTCCGCGAAAATTGGCGATGATTGGCGGAGCACTTTATGCCTTGGGTTATCTTATTTCAGGATTTGCATTAGCAAATCAATCCCTGTTTTTGTTGTATCTTGGTTTCGGAATTATTGGTGGAATAGGATTGGGATTGGCTTACGTTACACCTGTAGCGACGGTTTCGGCGTGGTTCACGCAAAAACAGGGATTAGCAACCGGAATGGTGGTGATGGGATTCGGATTCGGAGCATTGGTTATGTCTAAGTTTCTGGCGCCGGTATTTCTGAGAATATCGGAAGGGAATCTAAGTACAACATTTTATTATGTAGGCACGGTAATGATTATTTTGATTCCGATTCTGGCATCTTTTTTACAACTTCCCGGAACCGACGGGTTACAAAATGTAAAAGAAGATAAAGTATCGATTGCCAAATACATTAAGGCGAAGCCTTTTATAACCATTTGGTTAATATTTATGATAAATATCGTAGCGGGAATGATTTTCATTTCGTTTCAATCGCCGTTGTTACAAGATATGCTGAAAGTACGGATGCCCGACGGAACCGATTTCTCCAATCCGGAAGTAATAGCATCATTAGCGGCAGCAGGAGCTACATTAATTGCGGTCAGTTCCATTTTCAACGGGTTGGGACGATTTGTCTGGGGCAGCATTTCCGATAAAATAGGCAGAATGCCTACTTTCCGGATTTTACTGGCGTTGCAGACCGTAATTTTCGGATTGCTTATTTTTGTTCGCCAACCCATTGTTTTTTCGGTGTTGGTTTGCGTTGTTTTGCTGTGTTACGGCGGAGGGTTTGGTGTATTGCCATCGTTGACAAAGGATATGTATGGCAGCAAACTAATGTCGTCGTTATACGGGGCGTTACTGACTGCGTGGAGCGTTGGTGGAATCATTGGCCCGCAAATCGTGGCATTTATGAAAGATAATTATGCTGACAAAGCCGGATTATATGCATTTATTGTGGGTGGAAGTCTGCTAGTAATAGGGATATTAATCAGTTTTGCCTATAAACAAAACGAACAATTTAAATCTTAGAATCAGACGTTTTATGACCCCATTTCTTCACCGCATAGCAGAGGTTTTCTACTCACACTTCGGAAACGAGTTGTATAAACACACATTTGTATTTCCAAACCGCCGTGCGGGTGTTTTCTTTCAGAAATATCTGGCTGAAATTGCCGGAAAACCGATCTTCTCACCACAAATTATTACCATTCAGGAACTTTTTGAGTCGCTTTCCGATTATCAGACTGCCGATAAAATTGAGATACTGGTGATGCTTTACGAGCGATACATAGATATCAGCAAATCGGATGAGTTGTTTGACGATTTTCTGTACTGGGGCGAGATGTTGCTCAACGATTTCAACGATGTGGATAAACATTTGGTAGATGCCAAACAGTTGTTTCGCAACATACATAACCTGAAATCGATAGACGACGATATGTCGTATCTTACTGAAGAACAAGTAAAGGTCATTCAACGATTCTGGGATAATTTTACGCCGTACGAGGATAATGAAACCAAACGTGAGTTTTTGGAAACATGGCAGATTTTATTTGAATTATACACTGCTTTTCGCGAAGTGTTGCACCAAAAAGGCTATGCTTACGAGGGTATGCTGTTCAGAGAAGTGGCGGATCGGGCAAAGCAAAAGGAAAATATCGGACTGCCGTTTTCCGATATTGTATTCGTGGGATTGAATGCGCTGACACCTGCCGAAATCGAATTGATGCAATACTTGAAAAACCGGGGCGTTGCCGATTTTTACTGGGATTATGATTCTCCGCTGGTTCGGGATAAAAAAAATCGGGCATCGTTTTGGATTCAAGAAAATCTGCTGCGCTTTCCCTCGAAACTAGAACTCAAATCCGAAATTCCGGATACAGAAAAACCGCAAATAAATCTTATCGGGATTCCTTCGGGCGTGGGACAAGCAAAGATAGTCAATCAGCTGCTCACACAATTACTCAACGACAAAAACATATCGGAGCCCAATGCCGGACTGAACACCGCCATAGTGCTCCCTGACGAAAACTTGCTGCTGCCCGTTTTGTATTCCATACCGCAGGAAATAGAAAAAATAAACGTCACAATGGGGTACTCGCTCCAGCATTCATCCGTAGCAAGTTTGGTGGAAAGCATCGCATCTCTACATCATAACGTGAGAAACATAGACGGTGAAACTGCGTTTTATTTTCGGTTTGTGTTATCTATACTCAATCATCCACTGGTAATGATGACTGCCCAAACTGAAACCGATACTCTCAAAGCCTATATCCAGAAATACAATCGGGTTGTTCTCACGGTTTCGGAACTCGATACGCATCCGTTTTTAAAGCTTATTTTTTCGCCTGTGTTGAATTGGGAGCAAATCGGGGAATACTTGCAGTTGATTCTATCGGAGATATACAAGCGCCTGACTTCAGAAAAACAGTCGGATGAGAAGTCTGTAAATGACACGCGCTCCATTGACCTTGAACGCGAATTTATTGTCCAATACTATAAATCGATAACGCGTTTGCAGGAGACATTAACATCGGCACAAAACATGTCGATAGACACGTATTTCCGATTATTAAAACGGTTGGTGCAGAGCATCAGCGTGTCGTTTTCGGGCGAACCGTTGTCGGGCTTGCAGGTGATGGGCGTACTGGAAACACGTGTACTGGATTTCGAAAACCTCATTATTCTCTCTATGAACGAAGGCGTTTTTCCACTTAAAAACCCCACCAACTCTTTTATTCCTTATACGCTTCGTAAAGGGTTTGAACTGCCTACTTACGAGCACCAGGACAGCACGTATGCTTACCATTTTTACCGGATGATCAGCCGTGCTAAACGCGTATTCATGCTTTACGACACTCGTGCCGAGGAGATGCAGACAGGAGAAGTGAGCCGTTATTTTTATCAGTTGAAATATCTGTACAGCAATCATTTTAATATACGGGAAAGTGTGGTTTCTTACGATGTCTCTGCGCCGGAAATCCAACCCGTTCTAGTGCAAAAAACACCGGAAGTGATGCACAAACTGCAAAAATTTCGTGCCTGCGGCGATGCATACTTGTCAGCATCTCTTATCAACAACTACATCAATTGCCCGTTACAGTTCTATTTTTCAGCAGTGGAAGGTTTGTCGGAAGAGAAAGAAGTGCAGGAGTCTGTGGAATCCGATGTGTTCGGCACTATATATCACGCCATTATGCAGCAGATTTACGACCGGTACAAAAACAAACCGGTACTGCCCGACACATTAAATACCATTGCCCAAAATGACAAATACCTGACCGATTTAATCGAACAGGCATTTGCTGAATATTATTTCAAGCAAAAAGAAAAACGACGCACACTCACGGGACATCATTATCTTATTGGGGAGATTCTACGCGATTATGTTAAACAAACGTTAAAATTCGACACACAGTTTTCTCCGTTTGAATACGTAGACTCAGAACATGTTTTCAGGAGTGTCCATCCGGTTTCGGGAGATTTATCAGTGAACATGAAGGGCAGCATCGACCGAATTGATAAACTTACAAACGGGTTACGTATTATTGATTACAAATCCGGCAAGGGGAACTTGAATTTCATGAGTATAGAACAGCTTTTCGATAGTTCAAAAAATAATCGTCCCTATCAAATATTGCAGGTTTTCATTTACGCACTTTTTTACAATAAAACATTACCCGTTTCTCCAGCCATTTACTATTTACGAAGTATTTTCACGGAGCACAACCCAACAATAACTTTTGCGGGAGAACCCATTACTGATATTTCGATTTATTTAACCGAGTTTACGGCAAAACTAAACGATTTTCTGCAGGAAATTTTCGATAGCAACATTCCTTTTTCCCAAACGAAAAACGAAAAAAACTGCGAATGGTGCGCGTTTAAGGATGTTTGCAGGAGATGAAATAATCATAACCCCTCCCCGCTTTGCGGTACTCCCCTTATCTTAAGGGGAGAATTGCGGGCTCCAAATATTTATTAAAGCAGGTAAATAATATCACCTGCGCAACTGTCCCCTTTAGTAAAGGGGACGAGCGAAGCGGAGGTGTTATGCTTATCCAACTCACTTCTTCCTCCACACCGTTGTTTCCAACAACCTGTTTTCCGTTACGCGGGAAGATTTTTTGAGTGAAAAGCTTATATTAAACGGCTCACGATCAAGGTCGAAATGTGTTCCGAGAACCGATTTCAAACCATCTAACGAAGTTACCGGTTCGCCGTCTTCTTTAAATCCGCCAAGCCACTTTTCGCGTTTGGTTTTCGACATATCCCAGTTGTAAGCAGAAACGATAATAAGACAACCACTGTCGTTCACCCGTTCGTGAATATGCGACAAAAAGACCTTCGGATCGCTCAATTCTTCCAATAAGTTGGACATTACAATTAAATCGTATCCTGAATAATTGGGTTTCAGGTTCATGGCATCGGCCTGCATGAAGAGAATGTTATCCTTCCCTTTTTCGAGTCCGAAATCAGATAAAACCACATCGCGAAAATGCACCAGTTCACCTTCGTCTTTCATCGTGTAGCGCATGTATCCCTGCTCCTGTAGCTTGATAGGTATACGGATCATACGAGCGGTAAAATCCAAAGCGGTAACATCGTTGAAAGTTTTTGCCAGTTCAAAAGCCAGCCGACCAGTATCTGCGTTCAAATCGAGAACGCGATTTTCCGGTTTTCCATCCATCACATCATGCACTATTTGAGCCAATCGGTTAGCAAAGTTGGTATCTTTCGAATAAGCGTCACCCCAATTGTTTTCACACGAAAGTGTCACTTCAGGATCAGTCTCATAATCTGCACTTTGAATGAGCAGAGGAGCATCCGATTGAATGTAGCGGAACCCGGCGTGCTGGTAAAAATGACGACGAAACGCGTAACGCGAATGCA
The DNA here is from genome assembly GCA_002316835.1 of Bacteroidales bacterium UBA1035. Taxonomy (GTDB): domain Bacteria; phylum Bacteroidota; class Bacteroidia; order Bacteroidales; family Dysgonomonadaceae; genus Petrimonas. The sequence continues at coordinate 47,920 of DCEG01000112.1, forward strand.
GCGTAGCTTCATTTCCCGTTGAAATCCACGAACCACCTTTTATCAGGTTGTGCTTTCCATCGAACGTGGGTGTAGAGAAATCGTCGTACAAGGAATGAACTTTAAATCCGGGGAAACCCGTGATTGGCGTTTCCGTCCATTGCCACACGTTACCCAGCACATCATAAAAATCGCCTTGTTTAAATTTGTCTACCGGACAAGGCGATGTGCCGTACTCCAGATTAATATTTCCGGGCGCACTCTCCCACTCCATCACGTCTTTCAGTCCTGACATCTCATGCAACCTGTACCATTCGGCTTCCGTGGGTAAGCGATATGTATGTCCGGTTTTTTCTGTTTTCCAGTTACAAAAAGCTTTCGCTTCCAGATAATTCACTTCCACCGGCCAGTTCCAAGGCATGGGAATTTCTTCGGCAACCAGCCGCAAGCGATATCCGTCCTCATCTTTTCGCCAGAAAAGCGGCATCGCAGCCGTTTTAAAGTTTCGCCAGTTCCAGCCTTCTTCTGTCCAGTACTTTTCTGTTTCGTAACCGCCGTCTTCTATAAATTCCAAATACTCCTGATTCGAAGTCAGGTATTTAGCCGCTTTAAAATCAGCGACCTCTTCGGTGTAATTTCCATATTCGTTATCCCATCCATAGAACGGATGCTCCATAGGTTTACCTAATTTCATAGTTGCGCCTTTCACACCGACAAGTTCGTTTTTCGGGGCATTTCCCGTTTCTTTACAGCGCTCACCAAATAAATTCGGGGTCACTTTATCCAGCGGCAATTGCCGTATAAGCACCGACGACGTTTCCAGATGTATGCGTTCGTGTTCAATACCCATCATAATAATCCAGAAAGGACTATTCCAATCGATAGGAAGAGACAGCGGAGCTGTATCGATAATATTGAGAATAGCTTCTTTTGCTTTATCCCGATAATCACGCACTTCGGGAACGGGCGGCCAATCATAGTGATTATTGTCCAAATCGTCCCAACTCATCTCATCTACTCCAATGGCGAAGATGGATTCAAATTTAGGATTGATACGTTTATCAATAATCTTCCCTAAAAACAGTTTATTAATAAAAAAAACTGCCGTATGACCCAAATAAAACAGAATAATATGACGTAGCGGATCACCCCGATGATAAAATACATCGTCCGATTTCAATTGCGTGTAAAGCAGTTCGTCGATAGCCCATGTTTTCAAAAAATAATCGCGGATTTCCCGCCTCTTTTCTTCCGATATACCGGAACGAAGATGAATTGTTTTTGTAATTAAATCTTTCATATTTAAACAGATCAATAGAACCAAGAGCCAAGACCACTTCGCTTTTAGACTTCTTGACTTCTCTTATTCTTAATTTCTAATTTCTTTCCTCATATATATCTTCCTCATCTCAAATTCTTCATTTTGAGAACGATATTTCGTTTGTGTTATGGCTGCAACGGGATGAAATCCCAGTTTTTCGTATAATGCCAGTGCCGGAATATTCTCATCCCATACGCGAATAAGCACGTCTGTAAATCTATCTTTTGCTCCCTGCAAAAAGTTTTCAATTAATTCAGATGCAATCCCTTTTCCCCGAAAATCGGGATGCGTCATTACTTCGGCAATGTAAATGGAAGTTTCAACGGGAATCTGTGGGCATTTATCATGAGGAAAATCTTTGTCATACGACAAAGGAAGCGCAATAAGCACACCTGTCAATCTATCATCTGCAAATGCCATATTTCCCCAGCCGTTACGGAGCATTTCATCCAATGTACTTTCTGCTGATTCACGAGGGATAAATTGAGCATACTCACCTGTTGTGAAAGCATTTAAATATAAAGTATGTATTTTATTTCTGAACTTGGGATAATTGAACTGATCCAATCCAAAAACACGAATTTGTGAGACTTCTTCTTCCATACGCCAACCTTTGACTGTTGAACAATCAAGCATTATTACTTGTTCAAAAAGAAATAATTCTAAAACTCAACCGCATGTATAAATACGGGCTACACGGATGGCTTAAATCCACAGAAGGCAATGCACATGTTCTTGCTGACATCATGCTCAGAGCTGCATCGTTGATGAAAACGGCAAAAGGTTGCCAGTTATATATTGTCAGTACAGATGAAAATGACAAAAATATGATTTGGATCACCGAAGTATGGGATTCAAAAGAAGATCATACCAATTCTCTGTCGATCGAAGGAGTGAAAGAACTCATTTCAGAAGCGTTGCCCATCCTTGACGGCGCTCCCGAAAAAGGACAGGAGTTAACAGTATTGGGTGGAAACGGAATAAGTTGAATTTACCCATTACCAGCCGCCAACACTACCGCCACCGCCGCCCATTCCCGAAAATCCTCCGCCAAATGAGCCGCTTCCCCAATTTCCGCCGCCCGAGTTTGATGTTTGTGGCGGAGTTGCGGCATGATTAACTGTGTTCGACAAAGTACTGTTGAGAGTATGTCCGAATCTTGCAGGATTCATAACGGTTCCTGCGAACCATGGTGGTTGATACGGTTGTGGTTGCTGCATGGCCGTTAATATGGTATTTTGAAACTTCTCACCCCAAATATCTGCCATATCCAGTGCGATAGCATACGGCAGTAATTGCTCAAAAATTTCAGGTGTAACAGCAGGCGGATTAAAATATTGTAATTGCTTCTCTTCAGCCGTATTCATATACATTTTCAATCCTTCTATCTGCGATTGAAGATAAAGTTTTCGTTCACCGGGACGTCTGATCAGAAAACTATACGCCAAAAGACCGACAATAATCAACGGGAAACCGATAATAAATCCAATAGCGTTTACAGACAACTGTTTAAACGAAAAGAAAACCAGTAAACTCAACGTTCCCACAACTAAAGCTACGCCTAATACATAGCCAAACCATCTGATTCTAGATTTTTTGAGTATTTTTTGTAATATCAAAGATAAAATTACAACAATTGGAAAAGATACCAGTGCAACAACTACAAATGTACCAATCTGATCTATGGGTTCGAACCTCACAAAATACAACAGAATTCCAAAATAAGCTATCAGCAGTATCCACGGTAAGACCATAAATTTACGGTTAGCACCTTCTTTCAATACCAGGTTATATTGCTTATTGAGATCGTACTTAAACGAATTCATCAAATTCGCTATATCAGAACTATATTTCCCGTCAAGAACCACTTCATCCTTGTCCTTGAAAAGATCCCGCAAAACAATGCTCTCTTCCTTCGGAAGCGTATTATCGTCATCTTTGGTTTTGATAAGCGTGTAAATCCGGTCTTTTCGACGCAGGAAAGAAGACTTTTCGGTTTCTTTGATGCGTAAAAACCCTTTCACGGCCAAGTTCACGATGGAAGGCGTAATCAGGTCATCCCAATATTTTTCTTTGTGCAGGATTCCCACACTGGCAGGAGATAATCCGTCGGGGGGAGAAAACTGAGGAATTACCACAGGTTTTGGAGGATCGATTCCGTATTTTCGCCACGTGAAGAAATAATAGGCAAGCAACAACAAAAACACAATTGCGCTGACAATCGGCAAACCGTTTTTATCGAAAAAAGTGACCGGAACGGGTTTTGAAAATCCGCTTTCCTGCACCACCGGCTGACGAACAATACCTTTCGTAAATCCGACGGAAACGGTCAGCATTTCCTGGGGAGCGAGATTTACAGCTTCGAAATACAAGGAGCCGTCAGGCATCGTGTCAGATTTGCAATTGCTGTCAGACGAACCGTATCTTCCCGTATAACAACGGTAACTCAACACATTGGCACCATCCGGAAGGCGGAATGTGGCACTCACGGTGTCGAGCGGATAATCGGACAGACCATTTACATTCCAGCTCAACTCGTCATAATCTTCGAAAAAACCGACTTGTCCGACAGTTTTATAATCGATTGTGTATAAATACCAGCCGTTATCCAGAAAAACATCCCTGTTCCCGACATAAATAACCAAATCACTGCCTTCGCGTTCGGTGAAAAAGTTTTCCGGTACTCCGTCTTTTTTCACGCTTTCCACATCGTAACTCACCGATATCATCTGACCGTCTTTATCGGAGCGTCTCAACGGCAAAGCACGAGTAATCCCCCGCTTGAAAATCTCACCTCGGGCATACACACGGATGTCTTCCCAAACCGATATGTATCCAGAGGTATCGATCTCTACATCAGAACGAAACGTATAAATCTTCTCTTCCTGAGCCATCGACAGCGTGGAAAAGAAAATTAAAAAGAAACCGAACAGAAACTTAAGCATTAGAATTTTACTTGTGGAACAGCTTTTTCAGCTTCATTTTCCAGTTCGAAGAAAAGAGATTTGGCAAAGTTGAACATTCCAGCAATGATATTGCTCGGGAAAGTATCGATAACGATATTCTTTTCGCGTACTGTTCCATTGTAGTATCTTCTAGATTTTTCAATATCCGATTCGATTACGCTCAGCTGGTCCTGCAATTGCAGAAAATTCTGATTGGCTTTCAGTTCGGGATATTGCTCAGCTACGGCCAATAAACGGATCAGCGCATTATTCAGGTTGTTCTCTGCTGCTTCCTGCGATTTCAAGTCGTTGGCCTGCATGGCACTTGCACGCGCTTTCGTTACGCTATCAAACGTTTCTCTTTCGTGAGTAGCATATCCTTTCACGCTTTCTACAAGGTTCGGAACTAAATCGTGACGTTTTTTTAACTGCACATTTATTCCGCTCCACGCTTCTTCTACCAGTGTTTTGAGCTTAACTAACTTGTTGTAGATTGAAACTCCGTAAAACAAAAAAATCAATGCTAATGCAATAATTACTATTAAAATAAGAATTCCTGCTCCCATAATTGATGTAATTTTAATTGATTTAAGTTGACACAATAAAGGTATATATATTTTTGTGATATTAAACGATTTAAAAAGAACGTTAGCAAATCAGAACAACAGATACATTTCTAAAAACAAAATTAATCCAAGGTTGTTCAATGAATTATCACTATTTTTCTTAACTTTGAATATCATAAAACTCCAATATAAATGTTATAATAAATATGAAGAACTTCATCTTTCAGAATCCCACCAAACTTATTTTTGGGAAAGGACAAATTTCAAGATTAAATGAATTAATTCCAACCGATGTAAATCTGATGGTTACTTTTGGCGGAGGCAGTGTGACAAAAAACGGCATTTACGATCAGGTAATAGCAGCTTTGAAAGGACGCAAGTTTATAGAATTCTGGGGAATAGAAGCTAACCCTCAAGTAGAAACGTTACGAAAAGCTATTAACTTAGGCAAAAGTGAAAATATAAATTATTTACTTGCTGTGGGCGGCGGGTCGGTACTTGATGGTACCAAATTAATTGCAGCAGGTATAGCTATGGATAAAGATGCCTGGGATATCGTATTACAAGGTTATGCAGCAGATCAAATTCCATATGCATCAGTCCTCACTGTACCGGCAACGGGGTCAGAAATGAATCGGGCATCGGTGATTACGCGAGAAGAAACACAAGAGAAATACGGGTGGATGGGCACATATCCAAAGTTTTCGATTCTCGATCCAGAAGTTACTTACTCACTTTCAGAATATCAGGTAGCTTGTGGACTAGCCGATGCTTTTACACATGTCTTAGAGCAATATCTTACTACTCCCGGACAATCACGATTGATGGATCGTTGGGCAGAAGGCGTATTGCTTTCGGTAAAGGAAATCTCTCCAAAAATTAAGGAGAATCCTTGCGATTATGACTTGATGGCCGATTACATGCTGGCTGCCACATTAGCTCTGAACGATTTTATCCGGATGGGTGTAACGGAAGATTGGGTAACTCACCAGATTGGTCACGAACTAACCGCTTTGCATGGTGTTACACACGGACATTCACTCGCAATCGTAATGCCAGGCACACTTCGTGTTCTGAAAGAACAAAAACACGATAAACTATTACAATACGGCGAGCGCATCTTCGGAATTACAGAAGGTAACAAACAAGAACGCGTGGATAAGGCAATTGAAAAAACCGAGGAGTTTTACAGATCGTTGGGTTTAACGACACGGTTATCCGAAGAAAATATAGGTGAAGAAACCATCGAAATTATCCGTACTCGATTCAACGAACGCAGCGCAGCTTTCGGCGAAAACGGTAACGTTACCGGCGATGTAGCGAAAGAGATCCTAACTAGCTGTTTATAAAACACTTACAGCAGCAACCTCAATAGAAAAACTTGTAATCAAATACCCTACCTGCTTTAGACAAGCAGGTAGGATAAAATGAAGACCTGTGATTACCTTTTAAATGGCCTAATTAATTCTTACAAAAAAGGTATTGTTCTCTCCAGGTGCACAGAATTTGAACCTTTTAACAATGCATAATACCCATTTAGCGGGTCTTGTTTCAATTGTTCTATCAACTGCTCTACGGTTTCAAATGCCTGCGTGTTAGTCAAATCTCTTACATTTATACCATTAGAAACAAAAATCGAGCCTACCAGATAAATTTTATCAAACGATTGTTGCCGTAAATACTCCAGCATCTTCTTATGTTCTTCTTCGGCGATGGGTCCTAACTCTTTCATCTCTCCCAGAATAACTGCTTTTGGCAAATCGGATTTAATTTTTGAAAAGAAATCCAACATCGCTTTCATACTGGTGGGATTAGCATTATATGCATCGATAATAAGATCGTTGTGTTTAGTGCGCTCAAATTGCGAACGATTATTTTTCGGCTCGTATGCCTCAAGAGCATCACTGATACACTCAGCATTTATTCCGAAATATTTACCAACAGCTGCTGCGGCAAGTGCATTATCAAGATTATACTCTCCCACCAGGTGCGTTTTCACGCGATACGGGTGCTCAAAAAAGTTCCAGTCGAAATTTAAAAAAGGCGTTTCAGCTGACAACGTTCCCGAAACAAACAGATTAGGATTATCACGGCCGTACAAAATACGATCCATTCCTTCCGACATCTCGTTCAGTATAAAATTATCCTTGTTTACAAACACTTTACCCTCATGTTCTCGAATAAAATCGTAAAGTTCACACTTGGTTCTAATCACATTCTCTAATGATCCGAATCCTTCGATATGAGCCTTTCCAATATTGGTAATCAATCCGATATTGGGCTCGGCAATGTTGCACAATTCACGAATCTCTCCGGGATGATTGGCACCCATTTCTATTACACCAATCTCGTGAGACTTATTTATCGACAGTAATGTTAACGGAACTCCTATATGATTATTGAAATTACCTTGTGTGAAAGCCACATTAAACCCTTTGGATAGGATTACGGCAATCAATTCTTTCGTAGTAGTTTTACCGTTGGTACCCGTAATTCCCACAATAGTTATCTTGAGTTTCTTACGGTGATAATTGGCGAGCTTCTGCAAGGTTTCCAGTACATTTCCCACTACTATAACTCTCGGATCTTCCGGTTTTCCTTCTTCCCGCTCATCCACCACAGCATAAGCGCAACCTTTCTCAAGCGCACTTTCAGCAAATAAATTTCCGTTGAAATGGTCACCTTTAAGCGCGAAGAAAATAGAACCGAAAGGACAAACCCGCGAATCGGTAGTAACTACCGGATGTTTTAAATATATATTGTATAATTTTGATATTTCCATAAAAGTTTACAGTTTTAGTTTACCTGCAATCTCTTTCGGAAGCGACGCCTTATTGATAACGATACTCAGCGTTTTATAACGGACAAAAGCTTCAGAAGCGTACCAGATTCCTTCATACGGCCCGGTTTTGCCCCAGGAATTTTTCACCATGTAGTATTTGTTCCCATTCTGGTCCTTGGCAATACCATAGATATGCATACCATGATCATCGGTTGTTTGATAATTGTCGTATGCCAGTTGACGCATTTCCTGTGTGATAGCTTTTTCTTTCAACATTTCAGATCCAATCTTGTTCGCGATAGTTGATCGTCTTTCACGTTCAGACAATCCAAGCCATTTTGCCTGATCGGTTCCGGCATTCTCAGCAGCGTTTTCGTCGGGAACAATAGCAATACCCTGACGCGAAAATCCGCCCTCACTCACGTCCGATGCCCAAGCAACGGTGTATCCGTTCAAAATAGCATTATCAATTGCTGCCATCATCTCATCCACAGGCAGATTATAGGAGTTTGCCCAGCGCCAGTTATCGGGAACTTCAATGGGAAATGGTTTGTGAAAAGGTTGATGAGTGAACGAAGTTATCGAAATGTAATCATTCTCATTCAATCCCAAAAAGTCTCTAAAAGATTGTGGAGTGTAAGTTTTTCCATTATAGTTGAATGAGGCTGGTTTTTCACTCAAATAAGCGTCTAAAATACCTTTGAACCCTTTATTCCAAACCGTTGAAATATTGTTATTCCCAATAATTCCTTTCATGTAACCGTTTAAAACTTTATCCATTTCACCGTGATCATGACGTTCTGCACCCTCAAGCAACCCGGTATAAATTTCATCGGGAACAATACCGTATTCGTCAAGCGTTTCAATCACATCGGCAAACGATCCGCCGGGTGCAAAATTCAGGTTCCCGTGTGTGCGGGCAAATTTATCGGCTTTATCTTCGTAATTTCTTCTCACGATATACATTTCAGACAGATCAAACGTTCCCTTACCTTTTCGCAGCAGCTCAGACTCTAAAAAGCTCACTCCCGAAAAGCTCCAGCAGGTACTTGTACTTGCCTGATTTTTTATGGACGTTATGGGATTTTCTTTGACAACCGTAAAAGTATAAACCGAATTTTGTGAAAAAAGAGACAGAGAAACAAAAAAAACAACAACAATTAAAGTTAACTTATTCATAATGTTTATTTTTTTGGGTTATTTTATTGGATACACAAAGTTAACTTAAAAAGAGAAATAGGACTTTATTTTTACGTCAATAAATAGCTAAAAAAGTAAAAAAAATGTACCTTTGGCATCGGAATCGTAAAACTGAATTTATATGAATGACCTACAACCCAAAAAGAAAAGAAGCAAAAAATGGCTCGGATGGTTCTTTGGAATTATCCTTGTTGCGCTTGCCGTATTTGTGTATGTTCGCTACTATTATGTTTTTGGCACGGGTGTAAAATCGGGAGAATTGAATTATCTGGTATACAAAGGTGTGGTTTTCAAAACTTACGAAGGAAAACTCATCCAAACCGGATTCAGGGCAGATAAACCTGGCGGATTACAGTCGAACCAATTTGATTTTTCGGTTGAAGACAAAGGAATTGCTGAAAAGCTTATGCTATCGAGTGGAAAAAACGTGCAACTTCATTACAAAGAATTTTTCGCACCTATTCCCTGGCGCGGATATACTAAATTTATAGTTGACAGCATTATCGCGATCGAAGAACCGCGTCCCGAACTCCAACAAGAGATTGCACCGTATGTTTTAGACACGATGTAATGGCGAAAAAAAAATTCTATGTAGTTTGGCAAGGTGTTGAGCCGGGCGTTTATTCGTCGTGGGACGAATGTAAGGCACAGGTATCGGGTTTTGAAAATGCCCGGTACAAATCTTTTGATACACAGGAAGAAGCCAACGCTGCTTTTAACGATAACCCCTGGAAACACATTGGGAAAACTGAAAAGAAAACGCGTAAAATAGTTCCGGGAACGACTAAATTTCTACAAGAAAGTATTGCCGTAGATGCTGCGTGCAGCGGAAACCCCGGGTTAATGGAATACCGGGGTGTTTTTATAGCCGATGGCGTGGAGATTTTTCATGTTGGTCCGTTAAAAGACGGAACAAACAACGTCGGCGAATTTTTGGCCATCGTTCACGCACTGGCTCTGTTAAAACAGAAAAACAGCAATATTCCCATCTATTCCGATAGCGTGAACGCCATGAAATGGGTAACAAGAAAAAAGTGTAATACCAAACTGGAAAAAACCAAGAACAACCTGCCTATCTTCGATCTTATCACCCGAGCAGAAAAATGGTTATCGGAAAACACATACGAAAACCCGGTTATTAAATGGGAAACCGATAATTGGGGCGAAATTCCTGCGGATTTTGGGAGAAAATAAGCCAATTTAAGATTTGAGATTTCGGAGAAAATGTGATAGAATTGCGAAACACCAACATAGCCCAAAATACGTTAAAAATACTAATTTGTATTATCTTAAACCAATTATTTAGTTACTTTTGCTTTAGGTTTAATATTTATTTGTCTCTATTTAGTTAGAAAGGAATTGTCTCTGTTGATTGAAAATGAATATGAAAATAAAAAATCCTAAATTATGATTTTATGAATGAAAGAAAATATCCAAAAAGTATTGAACCCTGCCCGATTCTTGAAGCAACAGTTGAATTAAGATGTAGATTTTCAATACCAGGAGATGCTATTATTGGTATTATTTTTAACGAATTCCGAGAAGAATTTACTCTAAGTGGATTACCCATAAATCAAATTCCAATTGAAGTTCGCAAAGTAGATCCTAATTTGAGACATAAACCAACCCATAGATTTATAAGTAAAGAAAATAACAATCTAATCATTGACATTGGTATCGATGTTATATTATTTACATATGTTTTAAAATATGATGGATGGAACATATTTAAACCTTTCATAGAGAATTCATTGAAAAAGATATTAAATCTGCAAATCATTGCTGAAATTGAATATTTGAGTTTGAGGTATTTAGATTTTTTCCAAAATAATATTTTTGATAATATAGTTCTATCAGCAACATTTAATAACAAATCGATAGGAAGTACCCCAACTGTTATTAGAACAGAAATTCACGAAAATAATATTGCTCATGTACTACAAATTGCAAATAATGTTCATGTTGAAAATCCAATAGTTAATTCTGATGGTTCTATAATTGACATAACATCTGTTCTACGCTTACGCCTAATAGATAACAGCACTATTTTTCTTTTTATAGAAAGTTTACATACTGAACAGAAGAAAATATTTTTTTCTTTATTTTCCTTTGAATTTTTACAGACACTAAATCCTAAATATTAAATTAAATATTATGAGAGAAAGTATTACAATAAAAAACTCATTAGGCATTTATCCTTATATTATGATTATGTTAGGAGTAAATGGAGTTTTTACTGAAGGTAGCCAAACTGCTCTTTTTCCAGAGATCAAAACATACAACACTGTAAAACAACACATTGAAATACCGTCGATTGATTTTGGAGTGCCTTATGTAACAATGAATGCAAGTACCGAATCTCATTATGACAAAGATATTATTCATAATTTTATTTCATCAATATTAAAAAATACAAAGCCTTTAGATGCTGATATTGCAGAATTCGTTTCTGAAAACTTTTGGGATTTAATATGAATTTTTTCGAAGATATAGCTGTTTATTTACCTAAATACTTGTCTGATGATTCATCTAATACTTTAAAGGAGGAATTAAAAAGATTCCCAACAGATGGAACAAAAGGAACTATCTATACCTCTGAATTAGACAAGGAAGAAATTTTATTTCAGGGAGATGGTATTGCAGCATTAAAGATTGTTGATTTGATAAATCAAGATTTCAAAATAACTCCGGCAATTCTACTTTCAAACACCTGTGATATGGATACGAGGAATAACAGAATATTTGCAACACAAATCTGTTACGCCCCAATCATTAACTTAGAAAGATATATAAGTAATCTACATTCCTCTCTGTTAAGAAAGGGTCATGAAGAGAAAAAAGCATCACAGATAGTTAAAGACCATCTTAATGACATAAAATTACAACGAATAACACAAGTATTATTTTTACCTAAAGGTGGCCGTTTGGAAAATGACAGTTTGGTATTCCTTGATAGAATATTCAATATTGACACAAAACATATCGATAGAAAAAATTTAGCATTAGACAGGCTTTTCACTTTAAGTGATTATGGCTTATATTTATTCCTCTTAAAATTATCCATTCATTTTACTCGCATTCAAGAAAGAATTGACCGATTTAAGGGCACATTGCTTTAGAACAGATACAATATCACTCCAAGACCTAAATAAAAAACACGAACTTCTGTACCTACCAAATCACTCTTTCTCTACGTCACCGTGGTCGCCTCGTCGCAACTCAATCCTCCTCTTCCTCCATTTCTTCCGGGTCAAATGGTTTGGGTGGTTGTAGAGTCGGGAAAATACGGTGAATGTTCTGTGCTATTCTTTCAGCAAATTCTTCAAGTTCCATATTCACTGCCTGAGCCGCCTGAGTGTACACATCCCGAATATCCATAAAATCTTCATCGGTTTCGCAAAAAAGGTTTTCGATAGGAATAAGTTCCATTGACTCCACATTAATGTCATCACCTACTGAAAAGTAAAGACCGTCTTTTATCAGCCTTTTTGTCAACTCGGGTTTTCCCCTGTATCCGTGAAGTATCCACGGTTGAGACGGTTTTATTTCTTCGCGGACACGAAGCAATTCATCCCAAGCTTTAACGCAGTGGATGATAAGCGGTTTTTTCAGTTTCTCAGATAAAGCTATGTGTTCTTTAAATACTGGAATTTGAACATCGTACGAAGGGCCTTTTAACTTATCCAATCCTGTTTCTCCAATGGCAACAATACGCGGATCCCCCACAATTTCTTTCAGATAAGTCATCTGGTTTTCGCTATCTTCGGAATACCAGGGATGAATTCCGCAGGAAAAAGCATGGCGGTCATTAGTTTCTTTGGCTACTTCAAACTCAAGGGGATACACATCGAGGATACACGAGTGATACGGATCATCGGTATCTTCTAAAAGAATCTGGTGGGTGTGGACGTCGTATAGTTCCATATAAATTTTTTACTTCGCTTTCAGTTTGTCTTGCTGTTTTTGGATTTGGGTTCTGGCACCGGGTCATAGCCCGATCCTCCCCACGGATTACAGCTTAAAATGCGTTTTACAGACAAAAAAGTCCCTCTAAAAGGGCCATGTTTTTTGAGTGCTTCTATGGTGTATTGCGAACAAGTGGGTGTGTATCTGCAACTGGGCGGCAAGAGTGGTGAGATGGCATACCGGTAAAAATAAACCGGAGCAAGAAGTACTTGCGTAAACGCATTTTTTAAAAACCTCAACATTTCTCTCTCTCTATCTTTAATTTATTCGATATTTCGCGTAGCGATTTCCTTACACTTTTTTCTACAATTTCATAACCGGCAGGTTCATCTTTTACGTAGACAAATGCGATATCAACCCGATGATCTTCAAGCAGCAAATCGGATTGAAGAAGATACTTATTCAATCGATAAACTTCTCTAAGCAACCTTTTCATACGATTGCGGTCAGTTGCCCGTTTCAATCTCTTTTTGGGTATGCTTATTAGAATGGAAACAAGTTCCGGCTGAGCACATTTGTATTCATAAAAAACTATCCTGAACGGATATGCAAGAAATGACTGACCATGAGCAAAAAGATTTTCGATTCTTTTTTTGCCAGTTACACGTTCCTCTTTTTTGAA
>DCEG01000112.1:61410-95481 GCA_002316835.1 Bacteroidales bacterium UBA1035
GTTACACGTTCCTCTTTTTTGAAAGTAAAACGTTGTCCTTCAACCATAGATAACAGCATTTCCTCCGAAAGCAATTATTATTGCAAAGATAATTGTTTTTGCAATTGATTGTATGCTTAGGAAATAAAAATTAAAATTAATAAAGATTTTCGATATTGAACCTAAGAAACTGTTCAGAATTTCTGAATCGATTGTTGGTTTGTCAGGCGTGTTTTTTGTGATTCTCTTTCAGAAAAGCATCAAGTGCCATACTCATCGATGGATACTCAGGAGTTGGTGCTTCACAATCGAGACGCAATCCTTCATCAGAAATGGTCTTTGCAGTTGTAGAACCAAAACAACCGATTGCTATATCACCCTGCTCAAAATTTGGAAAGTTTTTCTTTAACGACTGTACACCCAAAGGACTGAAGAAAATGATCATATCTGTGTCCAGTTTTTCACCCTCTTCATAATCATTGCTCACTGTACGGTACATCACACTGGTTGTATATTTCAGTTTTTTGGATGTTAAATAATTATGTACATCATCGTTGTGTTCTTCCGGAACCGGGAATAACAGGTTTTCTTTTGAATGTTTTGTAAAAGCAGTATTTAAACCTTCAATTTTTCCGGTTTGACTAAAAAATATTTTTCTTTTTCTGTAAACAATGTATTTTTGCAGATAAAGAGCGACTGTTTCGGAGATACAGAAATATTTCATTGTTTCCGGCATTGTAATCTTTTGCTCCTCACAAAGCGAGAAGAAATTATCAACAGCCGTGCGCGAAGTCATGACAATACCGGTAAAATCCAGGATGTTAATCCGCTGATGACGGAATTCTTTTAAAGACACCCTTTCAACTTTTATGAAAGGCCTGAATTGAAACTCGACATTATATTTCTCACACAATTCAAAATAAGGAGACTTTCCATTACTCGGTTTGGGTTGAGAAATAAGAATCTTTTTTACTTTACGTATAGTCATAATGTGCTAATTACCTGCAATGTTTACGAGAAAAATCAATCCTTTATAAATCAAAAAAAAGGGGATGATTTCGATGGCACAAAGGTACAAAAAATAATTGAGGAGCCCCACTTTGTTTTTAGCAAAAATATTTAACAAATTCCAGAAAACAACGGCTAATATGATAAAAAAAACTATAATAAGTGAAAAAAGGGCTATTCGCCCATACTCAGGCACAAATACAAAGAATAAAGCGGGTATAAAAATGAGTATCCCACTTAACTCAACTATCCTGAAATACTTTTCGGTCCATCCGCCAATACCCCATTCTACAAAAATATAATCGGTTAATTTATATACTAAATATTTAATTACTATTAGTAGTAAAACTCCGAAAAAAATTGCCAGAAAAACAAAAACCGTATTCTTCAGAGATAAATCAGAAATGCCTTTATCCCACAAATAAGTAAAGAAAATAATCGTGGATATAAGAATAGTCTGCGAAATTAAAAAAACTTCACTCCAAACGCCTGTCGTAGTAATCTCCTCTTTAAAAATTGTCCGGTTTCTTACGCCTCCAGAAAAAATATTCCTGAAATTAGCGGCTAACGTTGGGCCTTCCTGATTGAACCAAAATGCAAGAATAACAAAACAAAAGACAAACAGCAGAAAGAAAATACTCTGGATTGTCTGTGAAAATGGTAGTATTATTCCTGAGAATCCTTGAAGTATATTCTCCGCTGAAGTTGCAACAATAGTAGTGTCAATATCAAAAAAAAGCCGGGTACTATCGGTAGGAACGTGCTCAAACGACGAAAATCCGACTCGGATAGAATCGGATTGCTGTGCGATAACGTCTTTTTTTAAATACAAAGAAACGGAATCGATCGATATTTCTGGAATTGTATCGAACACAAATCACAAATTTGTGACAAATTTACAACTCTTTTTTGTCATATTTATTAAAAGATGGCTGCCAAGCTTCAAAATTTTGCAGACAATCAATCACTTCGTCAGGAGAATCAACTACCTGCCACATTTTGCTATAATTATGATGAAGAAATTTTTCTTCGATCATTTTGTTGAACATCTCAAGCAACGGATCGTAATAACCATTGATATTGAGAATGATAATAGGGTTCTTGTATAATCCCAATTGTTTCCACGTAAGGATTTCCGCTAATTCTTCCAGTGTTCCGAATCCTCCGGGAAGTGCAATGGCTGCATCGGATTGCTTTGCCATCAGAGATTTCCGTTCGTGCATCGATTCGGTTACTACCAATTCCGTCAGCTGAGAATGACACCATCCCGAATCGATCATGAATTGCGGAATAATTCCTTTTACTTTCCCGCCATTTTCCAATACGCTGTCATTTACCGCACCCATTAATCCCTGACTTCCGGCACCGGTTACACACGTGATATTGTTTTTCGCCAATATTTTTCCCAATTGTTTGGCAGCATCGAAATACACGTCTTCGATATGTGCACTGGAAGCACAATAAACAACAACGTTTACTTCTGAAGAGTTTTCTTTGTCTTGCATTGGCAATTTTTTAAAGATTAAAACATCGGCCGGTTCGAAACCAGCCGATGATTATGAATTTTACAATCCGAATTCTTTTTTAATTACATCCACGTAATCAAGTTTTTCCCAGGTGAAGAGTTCTACTTCCTTCACAACGGGTTCCGGCATATAACGGGACTCGAACTTTTTTGTAACAATCTGAGGTTCACGTCCCATGTGTCCATATGAAGCAGTTTCCAGGTAAATGGGATTACGGAGTTTCAATCGGGTTTCAATGGCTTTGGGACGCATATCGAATATAGATTCCACTTTTTTAGCAATTTCGGCATCATTAAAACTCACATTGCTTTTTCCGAATGTATTCACATAAATATTCATCGGATGCGCCACACCAATGGCATAAGCAACCTGTATCAACACTTCAGAGGCAACTCCGGCAGCAACTAAATTTTTGGCAATATGCCGAGCTGCATACGCTGCTGAACGATCAACTTTCGACGGGTCTTTTCCCGAGAAAGCACCGCCACCATGCGCTGCCTTTCCACCATAAGTATCTACAATAATTTTACGTCCGGTTAATCCCGTATCTCCATGCGGTCCGCCAATAACAAATTTTCCGGTAGGATTTACGTGATACTTGATGCTATTGTCGAAAAGCTTATGAATGTCTTTTGCATTTTTATATTTTTCGCGAACACGCGGAACAAGAATCGTTTTCACGTCTTGTGCAATTTGCTGTTGCATTGCGGCATCGGCCTTTAATGCAGCTTCTTTAGTATTACTTTCCGGATAGATAAATTCATCGTGCTGTGTAGAAACCACAATCGTATCAATACGAACGGGAGTTCCATCTTGCGAATACTCAATGGTAACCTGCGATTTGGCATCGGGACGAAGATATGGCATCAGCTGAATCTCATTTTTACGAATATAGGCCAACTCGCGAAGCAAAGCATGACTTAAATCCAATGCCAGCGGCATATAATTCTCGGTTTCCGCCGTGGCGTAACCAAACATCATTCCCTGATCGCCGGCTCCTTGATCCATGGGATCGGCTTTGCCGTCAACACCGCGGTTGATATCGTCTGATTGTTCATGAATGCTCGAGAAAACACCGCACGATTTAGCCTCAAACTGATATTCACTTTTAGTGTAACCAATTTCAGTAATTACTTTACGCGCCACTTCGGCAACATCCACATATGTATTTGATTTAACTTCCCCGGCAAGAACAACCTGTCCGGTTGTCACTAACGTTTCGCAAGCTACTTTCGAGTTCGGATCATATGCCAGAAACTCGTCAAGCAAAGCATCCGATATCTGATCGGCTACTTTATCGGGATGTCCTTCGGACACCGATTCGGAGGTAAAGAAATAATTCATATTTTTGAGACAATAGAACCAAGAACAAAGAACCAAGACAATTTGTACTGTCGAAAGCTTTGCTTTGGTTGTGATTAATAAAATTTATTTATAAACAAGGGAGAGATAAAAAGATGCGTGCAAGGAGGAAAAAATCGAAATACAGAGTTTCGTTTTAGCATTTTTTTCTGTGGTTGCAAGCAGTTCAAATCTGTCCACATTGTTGTTTTCGGATGCAAAGATAGAGAATAATTGACAAAAACAGACATTCTTGAATGTTAAAATATTTTATAGTTTATCATCCGATTGATTAAGAGTGGCAGAATGCTTATTTTTGCAGGCTAACAAATGACTTTAGATGAAACTACGATATATAATCATAACTATTGTTCTTTCGGGTTGTCTTTCCCCCCTGTTCGTCTCTGCTCAAGACATGGCTTATCCCATTGAAGGTGATGGAATTCTTTCTTTTTTACGCCGATGGAACCGAATTGACACATCCTACGTTCGGGAATTCAAGGAGCTGAACTTCGACAGAATTAACGCACAAGGCGGTTTGGAACTCGGCACGGTTTATCTGATACCCCCACTCCATCCGGGCGATGTGTATCCGGCTCCCGAAGTGGTGAATCAACCGACAGAACGAAATATTTTCGGAGAAAAGTACAAAGATTTTGCCGTTGCTTCCGATAATCTGAAAGATGCCTGTTTTTACATCATGAGCGGACACGGCGGCCCCGATCCGGGGGCTGTTACACGCATCGGCGGACGGGAGTTGCACGAAGATGAGTACAATTACGATTTTGCACTCCGACTCGCACGCAACCTGATGATGCACGGTGCAACCGTTTACGTGGTAATTCAGGATGAGTACGACGGCATTCGCGATGAACGATACCTGATGAACAACAACGGAGAAACGTGCATGGGCGAACCCATTCCGAAATCGCAGATAGACCGGCTGAAACAACGGGTGGATAATGTAAATGATCTGTTTGAAAGGGATAAAGCGAAGTTTAAATACATTCGCGCATTGGAAATTCATATTGATAGCCGCAATCCGAAAGAGCAAATCGATCTGTTTCTTTACTATGCAGATAATCCACAAAGTCGTTTGACTTCCTATACATTGCGAAACGAAATTTTAAAACAATATCAAAAACACCAGCCGAACAGAGGGTTTATTGGAAACGTTAGTCACCGTGACTTGTACATTCTCCGACAGCTTGATCCACCAGCCATAATGGTAGAAGTGGGAAACTTCCAAAACGCACGCGACCGATTACGCATCCTTGACCCTAACAACCGGCAGGCTATCGCCAACTGGATGACGAATGCTTTTATGGAAGATTACAGAAGGGTGGTGAGGAATAATTAATTATCATCGATAAGCGTCTGACGCATTGAAAAGTCAGTTATTTTATCGGGTTCAACCATTTATTTCTTATTTTTGTGAATATTTTATACACTAGTTTAATTCCTGCCAGAATGAAAAAAACATATAGATACCTGCTCCCTGTGTTGCTGTTCGTATTATTAAACTGCAACAGCAGTAATCCGCCTACAGAGATTGAAAAAGAACAAACCTGGGCAAGTGCGCAGGAAATTAATGCTCGATTAAGCAAAGGTATCAATATCGGGAATACTTTTGAAGCCATGCAATCGTGGCAAGCTCCGTTTGACCCGGCAGATTTAAAACGCATCGCCGATCTCGGATTCAATCATGTCAGGATTCCCATCCGTTGGGAACGTGACGACAGGAGCATGTCTAAGGCTCCTTACACTATTCGCACTGATTTTATGAAAACCATTAAATCGGTTGTCGACGAAGCATTAAAAAATAAGCTACACGTTATCATCAATATGCATCACCATGATGCACTTATGGCAAATCCAACGGGTGAGAAACCACGATTTCTTTCGCAATGGGAGCAAATTTCTGATTTCTTTAAAGATTATCCCGACAGTTTGTTGTTTGAAATACAAAACGAACCCCACGATAAACTAACGCCCGATTTGTGGAATGATTATGCAAATGAAGCACTGAAGGTTATTCGAAAAACCAATCCTAAACGTTCCGTTTTAATAGGAACTGCAGAATGGGGCGGTGTTGGAGGTCTTAAATCGCTCATAATCCCAAACGACACTCACCTCATTCTCACTATCCATTATTACAATCCGTTCCAGTTCACGCATCAGGGAGCGAGTTGGGCGCAAGGATCGGAAGCATGGCTAGGAACTAAGTGGCAGGACACAGAATTCGAACGGCAAGCTATAGTCGAGGATTTCAAAGCTGCTGTAAAATTATCAAAAGAAAAGAATATTCCGGTTCATATTGGTGAGTTCGGAGCTTATTCGCGTGCCGATATCGATTCGCGCGTGAAATGGACGCGATTCTTAAGCCGCTGGTTCGAACAACAAAATTTCAGCTGGGCATACTGGGAATGGAATTCAGGCTTTGGCATTTACGACCCCGGAAACAAACAAATCAATCAAAGGTTGGCAGATGCATTAATAAAAGATGAATTACCTGCTGCTTATGTTCCAAACTATCTTTCCATTTATAGCAGTAATTTCTCCAATGGACAAAATGACGGGTGGTTTTTGACGAATAATGATGCGTCTGCTCAGTCAACCATGAGTATCGCTAACAACAAAGCAACTTTCTCTATTACTAAGCCTGGAACTGCAGAATGGCATATTCAGTTTATAAAATCGGGTCTGAACATTGAGCAGGGAAAAACGTATAGATTGCGTTTCAATGCTTACTCGCCTGATAGCGACAGCAGAATTATAAGCGTTAATCTTTCAAAAGATTCCGACCCGTGGACAAATTATGGCGGAAAATCGGTTAGTATCGATAAAGCCGATACTCAGTACAATCTCGTTTTCACATCCGCATATACTGATCTGCAGTCAAGAATTGTATTCTCGATTGGGAACGCCGGAAATTCCGGCGTAGTTTTATCGAATATTCAGTTGATGGAAGTAAAGTTTTAAAGCATTCCCAATTCCTTTAGCTTCTCTTCCAGATTCACTTCTGGCGTGAAATGTATAGTTTTGAATCCCAACAGATTTGCTGTATCAATATTGAGAGCATTATCATCAATAAACAAGGTTTCTTCGGGATTTAAATTATACCTGTCCAATAAAACATAGTACAACTTGGGATCGGGTTTTATCAGTTTTTCATCTCCCGAAACCACAATTCCTTTCAGGTGCTTGAAAAAGTCGTATCGTTCCATAGCCACCGGAATGGTTTCGGCCGACCAGTTGGTTAATCCGTACGTATTATAATTCTCACTCAGAGGCTTTACCAACCGGGAGTTTTGTTCGATCTCACCACCAAGCATTTCTGCCCATCTGCCGTAATACATCGCAATTTCGTCTTTGTATTCGGGAAATTCCTGTTGTTTTTCCGCCGTTGCTATCGCCACAGGACGACCGGTATCCTGCAGGACGTTCCATTTATAAGTGCATACGTTATTCAGAAAATGCTCCATTTGAGATTGATCATCAAATACTTTTTTGTATAGATATTCGGGATTCCAATCGATCAACACTCCGCCAAAATCGAAAACGATGTTTTTTATTTGCTCCATTATTTTGTTTTACTTGTGATTTGAGACAAAAATAGTACTTTTTCTTCAAAAAGAGGTTTTGGTAAATCATAAAATCAAAGTCATAAAATTTCCGATAATTTGTTAAATGAACGATTTACAGGTGTTTCATTAGGGTTATTTTCCTTATTTTTGCACAGCAAAAGAAAAAATTTATACAAAAAAACTGGAATTAATGTATAAAAAGATTGCGCTGTTGTTGCTTCTTGCCGTTGTCATTGCTTCTTGTGGTGCAAGAAAAACTGCAGTAACTTCTACAAAAAAACTCACAGGTACTCAACAAGATATTATCGATTACGGAATGAAATACCTCAACAAACCGTATCGATATGCCGGAAAAGGGCCAAATGCTTTCGACTGCTCAGGTTTCACTTCGTTTGTATTCAAAGAGTTTGGATTTAATTTAAGCACTAGTTCTGCAGGACAGGACAAGCAAGTCCCAAGCATCAGAAAGAAAGAAGATCTGCAGGTAGGAGATCTGGTTTTTTTTGAAGGCAGGGCACATAACGGAAGAGTCGGACATGTGGGAATTGTAAAGGAAATTCTTTCAAACGGCGAGTTTCGGTTTCTTCACGCATCCACTTCCAACGGTGTTATCGTATCCCGTTCCACAGAACCCTACTATTCTTCCCGATACCTGCGCGGTGGAAGAATCTTGCAAGAAAACAATCAAATTGCAATGGCTAATAAAACTTCTGAAAATGATAATTCGAAACAGAAGAGAGTCAGCGATAAACGGAAAAACGCATTCACTCCTGCAAAAGCTAAAGAACAAGTCTTGATTAAAGCACCCAAAACACAAACTGAAAAAGAAATAGAAGTTGCTGTCGCTCAAAATCCTAATACTCCGGAATTGAAAGAGGTAGAAAGCGACTCATTAATTATTCACTCACGCCCTGTTACCCAACCTCTCTCCGATTCTGCACAAAATAAACAAGACAAAAATGGAATCAGTCAACTGGTAGCTCAGGCTATGACGCGCCCCGATACAACATCTATTCCAAAACCTGAGGAAACAAATGTTACTTTAAAAGATTCCATTTCGCATCAAGTGGAACCGGGTGAAACACTTTACTCCATTTCGCGAAAATACAATTGTTCCGTGGTTCAACTAAAGGAATGGAATCCTCAATTGGGGACAGTATTAAAATCGGGTGATTTATTGAAGATATACAAATAAACAACAAGAGGTGCTCCAATCGAAGCACCTCTTACTTTTAAATGACTTTTTTATGGCGCTGTCACAAATTTCGGAGCAGGATACGTTGTCGGAGGCGTAATATCCATCGGCTCGGAAGAAGACTTCGGATCCGGTGCATTTGAAAACAACGATAACGGAAGGCCAGAAACCGAAATAATGTTCTCGATTTTCACTGCCACTCTTGGAAGCGATGAGCTTGATCCGTCTGTCCTTTTCACTACATCCATCACTTTTAAAGCCGCTACTCCTCGAGTTGCTCCTTTGAGGCTTCCGTTAAGCGGGTCGTAATTTATCGATACATCGCTTTTATATACTACAGCGTAAACGGTTGCGCCTTTAAGCATGGCAAGTCCTGTTGCACGAAGCGGAGCAACGTTTGGGATTTTGTCTAACAAATCTTCCGATTTATTCATCCCCGCAAAGAAATTCAACGTTCCGTTAGTAGTAGGGCCGACACTTTTCCACGAATCGGGGATGGTTTTTGGAGCAAACCAACCCTCATCACCTACCTGTCCGGTATAAAGCCAAATTGTTTTACCAACGTTACTTACGAAATAAGGAAGAGGCTTTCTAAGACCAACCTCTGCGATATCATCGTTAATTTCCTTATCCTTAAAATAATTAGGCTTCTCATCGGTATAAATACTTTCTTCATCAATTAACAGAAAAACTGCGCCGCCGGTCAAAACGGGTGCAGGTTCTTCAATCTTATCCGGTTCATCGACAATCGGATCTTCTGCCTGACACGATACACCCATTGATAAAATGAGCACTGAACTAGCAAGCAGCATTACTAACCAATTCTTTTTTTGTAATGACTTCATAAGAAATTTGTTTTTATTTTTTGAATTACGCAAAATATTCAGGAGCTGCAGTCCTTATTCTTTGAAGTTTTTTAGGATGAAAAGTTTAACCGAAAAAAAAGATTAATGTTTTTTATATTTTTTATATCTCGTTGAAAACTGATGGAGTTAAAGGCTGATTCGTTTACCGTTTGCAATAAATCTGAGTTTTTTGTATCTTTGCGCCCTTTAAAACAACAAAAAATGATTACTACAGACCAACTTAAAGATGTGTTGGAGCGTGAGCAAGCGCTGAGGGGGTATCTTTGACATCGATGCAAAGACAATCCAACTTGAAGAAGAAGAACTGAAAACCCAGGCTCCCGAATTTTGGAACGATAACAAAGCTGCCGAAGCACAAATGAAAATAGTGCGTGAACTGAAAGGCTGGCTCAAAGCTTACGACGAAGTAAAATCGTCGACGGACGAATTACAACTGGCGTTCGATTTTGTGAAAGAAGGTATCGTAACCGAAGAAGAGGTTGATGCCAACTACGCCAAGGCTCTTGAATTCATAGAAAATCTGGAACTGAAAAATATGCTTCGCCGTGAAGAGGATCAGCTCGGTGCAGTACTAAAAATAAACGCGGGTGCAGGCGGAACCGAAAGTCAGGACTGGGCATCGATGCTCTTCCGGATGTATCAGCGCTGGTGCGAAGAAAAAGGCTACAAAACAACAGTCACCAACTGGCAGGATGGCGACGACGCAGGTATAAAAACCGCTACATTACAGGTAGAAGGCGATATTGCCTACGGTTTTTTGAAAAGTGAAAACGGTGTACATCGACTCGTAAGAGTTTCGCCATACAATGCGCAAGGCAAGCGGATGACGTCATTTGCATCGGTCTTTGTGGTCCCCTTGGTGGACGACAGTATTGAAATAGACGTAAATCCGGCAAATTTGTCATGGGATACGTTTCGCTCATCGGGTGCAGGCGGACAGAACGTAAACAAGGTTGAAACGGGTGTGCGATTACATTATATGTATAAAGATCCCGACACAGGTGCGGAACAGGAAATTGTTATTGAAAATACTGAAAGCCGTTCGCAGCTCGGTAATCGTGAAAACGCCCTGCGTTTACTTAAATCGCAACTTTACGAAATTGAACTCGAAAAACGTCGTGCGGCACAAGCACAAATTGAAGCAGGAAAGAAGAAAATCGAATGGGGCTCGCAAATCCGCAGCTACGTTTTCGACGACCGCCGAGTAAAAGACCACCGCACCAACTACCAGACATCTGACGTTACGGGCGTAATGGACGGTGATTTGGACGATTTCATTAAGGCATATTTGATGGAATTTGGAGGAGAAGCGTAAAACCGATTTGCAATTTCAGTTTGGAGTTTTATAATTCATAAATCTCTTTTTCTATAGAAAGTCCAAATAGGGCAAAATCATACTTCACCGGATCATCCGGATCCAACAACCGAAGGTTTTCTGTAAGTTCCACAGCTGTTTTCCAATCGGTTTGTTTGCGTGTAATCAAACCCAATTTGCGGGCGGTTCTGTCCACATGCACATCAATGGGGCAAATAAGGTCTTTCGGTTTGATTTTTTTCCACAAACCAAAATCGACTTCTTTATTATCGCAACGAACCATCCAGCGTAAAAACATATTCAAACGTTTACAGGTGGAATTTCTTGCAGGAGTAGCCACATGTTTTTGTGTACGTCCGGGTGCATGCGGGTGATTGGAGAAATACCGTTCAAAGTGAATTAATGAACTTTCCATATCAGCGAAACCAGTTTTTGGGATAAAAGCATCTTCTAAACTATCGTTTTCTTTATAATGTCGCTGCAAAAAATCCACAAAATACAACAGATCGGTATCATTAAACGTACGGTGTTTAAATCCTAATAATTGTTTCAAATCATCTTCGGAATGATGTAAAATAAATTCATGTGGTTCATTATTGAATCTTTCCACCAACTCCGTCGATTTTTGAATTATGGTCTTACGTTGTCCCCAGGCAAAGGTGGCTGCAAAAAAGCCCATGATTTCAATATCCTGTTTTTTCAAAAACTGATGCGGAACAAAAACAGGATCATTGTTAATAAACGACGTTTGATTGTAGAAATCAACCTTTTTATCGAGGAAATCTTTCAAGTCTTTCTGTAAAACATGCATACTCTTCATAATAAATCACAACAAAAGTAACCTTATTTATCAAAAACATCTTAAATTTGCGAAGGTCAATCTTAATTGTGAAAAGTATGCTCTTACCAAAAAATATTCAGAAATTTCTTATTTCAATCATATTCTCTCTCTTAACATACTCAGTATTAGCTCAAATCAGTCATGGAGGGCAACCTCTGCCAACAAATGCCAGTGTGCAAGCACGCTCTGTTTCGCCATCTCAGATTCCGTTTGTTGATATGCCCTCATTCGACGTTCAACAAGCAATAACGCGTTCCCAAGCCGAAGGAGAAAGATTCAAAAGTCTTGAGTTTGCGCATAAATTCCATGTTTTTCTTCGTCCCGATAATTCCGGGATTACTTTTACCACAATCGACAACCTAAAAGTTTGGCGAGTGGGGCTGCGATCAAGAGGAGCATATTCTCTCAACATTCTTTTTTCGAAATTCAGGTTACCCGAGGGAGCAAAAGTTTTTGTTTATAATTCGGACCGATCGGAGGTTTTAGGTTCCTATACTCATCAGAACAATACGGAATTAAATCTTCTGCCTGTACAGCCAATCACCGGCGATGAAATAATTGTTGAATATCAAGAACCTTTAAATGCCGCTTTTAAGGGAGAAATAGAAATAGGAGAAGTAAATCACGATTTTCGGGGCATCTTGCGCGCTACCGAGCCAGGTGATCCTAAAGCCGATTGTCATCCCAACATAGTATGTTATCCCGAAGATATTGAACCGGGAAGTGGTGTTGTAGCGCTTATTATCAACGGGACAATCTACTGCACAGGTTCTCTTGTCAATAACTCTGCCAACGATGGGATACCATACTTAGTAACGGCAACACATTGTATCAATTTTAATTTCAACCCATCCTTCCTGGATAACAGGCGATACGATATGGTTGCAGGAACAATTGTCGCTTTCTTCGGTTACCAATCGCCCGTTTGCGGGAAAGAAATACGCGGGCCTGTTCAAATGACCTTAGCCTCTGCAGATTCAGTTCTGATCAGTGAAAAACACGATATTTCTCTTTTGAAATTTAAACAAATGCCACCTAAGGAATATCAGCCTTACTATTTGGGTTGGAATGTAAGTTCTTCTCCTCAGCCACCTTTTCACGGAATACATCACCCGTACGGAGGAGCAAAGAAAGTGGCGATCGATAATAATAATTTATCCTTTGTAACAGCAAGCCTTGGCACAAATTGGGGAAATGTTGAATTTGAAAAGCAAGGACACTTAGCCGTAGATAAATGGGAGGTAGCGGCAACAGAAGAAGGGTCGTCGGGGTCGCCATTACTTGATTTAAATAAACGAATTCTTGGAACTCTGTCGGGTGGAGGTTCTTTCTGTAACAGCTCAATTGGGCCAGATGTGTACGCGTCTATATCAAAATTTTGGAATGTCACTAACTCTTTAGGAAACCCAAACTCATTAAAAAATTATCTTGACCCGGGAAATTCCCAGTTTCAACAAATTGACGGCTTCAATCCCTACCTGAGCCAACCTTACACCAGGAATTCAAATTACGTTGTAA
This sequence comes from Bacteroidales bacterium UBA1035, assembly GCA_002316835.1. Taxonomy (GTDB): domain Bacteria; phylum Bacteroidota; class Bacteroidia; order Bacteroidales; family Dysgonomonadaceae; genus Petrimonas. Next base: position 74,587 of record DCEG01000112.1, read on the forward strand.
CCGATACAGTTATTCAATCGTACCATAACTCTGTCCCAATGTTTGCTACAAACAACACATTTGGATATAGCGAGTTTGCTGAAGAATTCCAGACGTCGGAACCGACCAAACTTGAGGGAGTTTTCGTCACTTCACCTATCAATAATAGCATTTCAAATTTAAATATCAAGTTAAAAATATATGCAGAAAACAATGGCTCACCCGGAATCTTATTACATGAAGTGCCTCTAAACTACTCCTATCGCTATTACCAAAGCGGCAGTTTCCGAGAAACGTTGCGCGACATGAGATACAACCTCGAAAACTATGTAAAATTCTCTGCACCTGTCGATGTCTCCGGAAAGTTTTTCATCTCTTATTCCGATGCTAATAATGTGGCCAACGGATTTTCTTTACTAAATGTACAGCCAAGAAAAATTGGATCTGGAGTTGCATCAACAGCCTGGATGAAAAATGCAACGGGTTGGGTAAGATCTTCCGAAAACATTGAAAATCCCATCAACACTTCTCTGTTAATTGCTCCGTATGTAATAGGCACAGGGCTAACTGCACCAACTGACCCGGGACAAGATGAAGCAGAAATAAAAGCTTATTACAATAAAGAGGTAAACAGAATCTTTATCGAATCAAATAAAGATCTTATTTCGTGGGAAATATTCTATGTTACAGGTCAGAAAGTTTTTGAAGGAAAAGCAGAAAGCAGTATTAACAGAACATCTTTTTCTGTCGGACATTTAGCCAAAGGAATTTATGTGGTAAAAGTTAACGTTAACGATAAGATTGAGAATCTGAAAGTTTTGGTAAGATAAAAAATACTAGATGATGGGGTATTACTCTTCCTCATCCGAATAAGTTTCTACCAACACATCACGATAATAATTAAAAACGGAAGATTGGGAGAGAATTCCTTTATATATTCCGTTATTATCCACCACTGGAAGATTCCATGCTTTTGTATCTTCAAAAGTGTTCATCACTTTCTCCATGGGTGTATTGATTTTGATTTCCGCAGGTGCACCAACCATAAATTTCTTCACCTTAAAGGTATCATAAAGTTCCGGGCGGAACATAATGTTCCGGATATCGTTTAACAAGACAAGTCCTTGTAATACTCCATTATCGTTTACCACGGGAAATATGTTTCTATTACTGCTTGAAATCACTTTCACCATATCACCAAGCGACATTTCGGGATGTACTACAGGAATATCGGTTTCAAGCATATCCTCCACTTTCAGAAACGTAAGTACCGCTTTATCTTTATGGTGAGTTATAAGTTCTCCGCTTTTTGCCAGACGCATGGCATAAATATTGTGTTTTTCGAAAACTACAATGGTGGCGTATGAGCAGATAGAAACAATCATCAACGGCAGAAATAACTCATATCCTCCGGTAAGTTCGGCAATGAGAAACGTGCCGGTAAGCGGTGCATGCATGACGCCAGCCATAACGCCGGCCATTCCCATCAACGCAAAATTTTCCTGCGGAAGATAGGTACCGATCCCCATTTCGTTGAGCGTATAAGAATAAATAAATCCCAAAATACAACCCATAAACAGAGTAGGTGCAAATATCCCTCCCGTTCCGCCTCCGCCGTTAGTGGCGCTGGTTGCAAAAGTTTTGAAGATTAAGATTAAGCTCAAAAAGATTACTATTCCCCATCGACTTTGGGCGTTATAAAAGAAACTCTCGTTTAACAATTCGTTGAATTTATTACCTCCGGCAAGAAGCGTTTCAATGGAATTGTAACCTTCGCCAAACAAAGGCGGAAACAGGAAAATAAGTATGCTTAATGTAATGCCACCCAATACAAAACGTGTCCATGGCTTAAGTTTCGAGTATAAATCCTCGTTCCAACTCATGGTACGGGTCACATAAAGTGACAAAAATCCACAAATAATCCCGAGCAGTATCACATACGGAATCCGCTGAAGAGTAAAAATCTCCACTTGCGAGTATTCAAACATTGCATTGGTGCCGGTGAGTATGTATGATATGGTTGTGGCCGTAACAGATGTTACCAGCAACGGGAGGATGGAAGACAATGTTAAATCAAGCAGAAGCACCTCAATAACAAAAAGAATTCCCGCGATGGGTGCCTTGAAAATTCCGGCAATAGCGCCCGCAGCACCACAACCCACGAGAAGCATCAGGTTGCGCTGGTCGAGTTTGAAAAAGCGTCCTACATTCGATCCAATTGCCGATCCGGTGAGCACTATAGGGGCCTCTGCTCCTACCGATCCGCCAAAACCTATGGTGATGGAACTCGCTACAAGCGATGAGTACATATTATGCGGCTTGATGCGACTTTTTCGTTGTGATATGGCATACAGTATTTTGGTAACTCCGTGGCTGATATCGTCTTTTACTAAATATTTGACAAATAATCCGGCAAGCAAAATCCCTATAATAGGATAGACCAAGTACAAATAATTTGCACCTGTCTGCGAAAAACTGTCTGTGAGAAATACTCCGACAGCATGTACGGCTAATTTTAGCACATAAGCTGCCAGCGCTGTCAGAATACCTACGACAAAACAGGCAAACAACAGGAAATGACGCTCCTTGATATGCATCCTCCGCCAATTGTGTATTTTATCGTAAATCTCTTTCATAATCATTAATTTACGCTACTTCCTAATAATATTAATCGTTCCGTTTTTCGACAACTTGATAATACTTGAAGGCTGAACCTTATTTTTATCCTTTTGCCTGTAAGTTACAATATAATCTACTGAGTTTTTTATTTCCTCCGATATTTCTTTGTAGTTAGCAGGTGCGATTTCACCACTGATATTTGCTGATGTAGAAACAATGGGTTTGCGAAATTGCTTGCAAAGTTCGGCCGAAAACAGTTCTGAAGTTATTCTGACTCCGATGGAACCATCCTCTGCAACGAGATTAGTTGCCAGATTTTTCGCACCGTCGTAGATAATAGTAAGCGGTTTATCGGCAAGGTCTATCAAATCCCAGGCAATGTCTGGGACTTCAGTAATATAGGTTTGTAGTTTTGCCGGATTCTCCATTAATACCAGCATTGATTTTGAATCGTTACGCTGCTTTATTTCGTAAACTCGTTTCACAGCTTCTTCGTTGGTAGCATCGCAGCCTATTCCCCAAATGGTGTCGGTCGGATATAAGATTACACCACCATTTCGCAATACTTCGCACGCTTTTTTTATATCTTCCTGCATAATTCTACTTGCTGATTTTTTGCATTACAATTATATTGTCAAACGATTTATTAACCGAAACCCAATCTTTTAAAACCGCTGTCTTCAGATAATCAGCCTTTTTAAAAAGAGCTAAGCTGGGCAAATTTCCGACAGGGACAAAAGCGTAAAGTTGATGCAGTTTTAAGTGACCAAAAGCATATTTTTCGATACATGACAATGCCTGCAAGGCATATCCTTTTTTCTGATGGGTCTCGTCCACCAGAATTCCAACTCCGGCACGGCTGTTAAGTGCATCGAACTCATACAAATCAACGGTACCAACCACCATATCCCTCTCTTTTTCCACAATCATCATCCGCAGTTGCCTCGTTTGAAAAATATCCAACCGCGAATCGGCGATATATTGCCGCAGAGCAAATCGCGAAAACGGCACTATCGATGAACCGTACTGCCATAAGGTGGTATCGTTTTCCCACTTGTAGAAAAACTCCAAATCTTCCGGTTCCAACGGTCTTAAGTAAATTTTATCGCTGATGAAAAAGTCTTTCATTTAAGTGTTTCTATCTTCTTGGGTAAGGTTTTCCAAATCCTGAAGCGAAGGCTTACAAAACATATACACGATAAGAGAAATCACCGTGAGCCACATAAAGTTGTTGTTCCCAGAAAAAGCAAACAGCACAATATTTCCCAGCACCACGGCATTTATCACATACAAACGCAAAAGAAATGCGCTTTTATATGTTTGAATTATTTTGTTCTTATCTGTTCCCCTTGGGATTTTTTTAATGTTATCGGCAAATAACTTTAGTGCTACAGGAATAGCAATCAGTGTTAAAGCGATGGCATACATTTCAACAGTTACTGTTTCGGAAAATGTGATTCCAAAGCTTATCAATTTAAAAATAACCAACAAAAACAAAATCGCCAAAACGATAATGCTTGTCCAAAAGTGTATACTTAATCCTTTTATGGCTTTTGTCATCCGTATCTATTCTAAATCCTAACTTAATTATAAGACGCATTAAATGCGTCTTTATGAATTATCTTGTAATCATCTTATACGATTCATCAAACGGTGTGCGGTTCAAAATTGATCTACCGAGCGTTACTTCATCGGCGTACTCAATTTCATCGCCAACGGATACTCCCCGTGCTATAATACTCACTTTCACATCGTATGGTTGTAATTTTCGAAAAATGTAAAAGTTGGTTGTATCGCCTTCCATCGTAGCACTAAGTGCGAGAATTACTTCCTTTATTTCTCCCGATTTCACTCGCTCTTCCAGACTTGCTATCTGAAGATCTGATGGCCCAATACCATCGATAGGCGAAATAATTCCACCCAACACATGATATATTCCTTTAAACTGAATCGTGTTCTCAATGGCCATCACCTCACGGATATTCTCAACCACGCAAATAGTTGAAGCATCCCTGGATTTATCGGAACAAATACTGCAAACTTCACTATCAGAAATATTATGACAGCAACTGCAGTACTTTATTTCTTGCTTCAGCGTAACAATTGCACGTGCAAAATCTTCAATCTGCGAATCATCTTGCCGGAGCAAATGTAAAACAAGCCTGAGAGCCGTTTTTCTGCCAATACCGGGAAGTTTAGCAAATTCGTTAACTGCGTTTTCTAGTAAAACCGATGGATATGAAGAGTTCATTTGTTAAGCATTGAGCGTTGAGTACTGAGCATTGAGCATTGAGTTTTGCGTGGAATAATGAAACTATTCCGGAATATCATATTATAGTTTCTATAGTTAATTTTCAACATTTCGCATCTTGACCCTTTGTCATGTGCTCTATGCCAATTCAGGTTGCAAATATACGAACATTTTCGTAAGCAATACGAACAGAAAGAAAGTTTACTTGGATTATACCGTTACGAGAGAATGTCTAACGTTAGCGAACTATCGGATTATTCGGTAAATGACATTTAAAGTTGTAAAGGCATAATCAATTACGTTTTGGCGATGAAAATAATTTCATGTTTTCTCATTGAAACTTACAAATAATCTCCTATCTTTGTTTCAAAATTCAATGAACTTAAAACCACATTCATAACCTTGAAATATAAAACATTAAAAAAATTATTTTATGAAAATTTACAATTTTAGTGCCGGTCCATCTATTTTACCGCAGTCAACAATTGAAAACACAGCAGAAGCTGTGAGAAATTTTAACGGGATCGGTCTTTCCATCCTCGAAATCAGTCACCGTTCAAAAGATTTCCAGGCAGTAATGGATGAAGCAGTAGCTTTGTTTAAAGAGCTGTTAGACATTCCCGAAGGATATTCGGTACTGTTCCTCGGTGGTGGTGCAAGCATGCAATTCTGCATGGTTCCCTATAACCTGATGGAGAAAAAAGCTGCCTATCTGAACACAGGAACCTGGGCAAGCAAAGCATTAAAAGAAGCAAAATTATTTGGAGAAGTAGTCGAAGTTGCTTCCTCTAAGGAATCTATATTCAACTACATCCCAAAGGATTACACCATTCCTGCAGATGCAGATTATTTCCACATTACTACCAACAACACCATATACGGAACTGAAATTCGTAAAGACATGGACAGCCCCGTTCCTTTGATCGCAGACATGTCTTCCGACATTTTCTCACGTCCGCTCGATGTGTCAAAATACGGATTAATTTACGGTGGTGCACAAAAGAATCTGGCGCCTGCAGGCGTAACATTCGTTATTGTTAAAGAAGAATTGTTAGGAAAAGTAAGCCGTCCGATCCCAACCATGCTCGACTACCGCACACACATTAAGGAAGGTTCTATGTTCAATACTCCTCCCGTGTTGCCTATTTATTCGGCTATGGAAACACTTCGTTGGCTGAAAGGTCTCGGAGGATTGGCAGCGATGGAAAAAATTAATCTGGAAAAAGCAGCTGTATTATACGATGCTATCGACAGCAGTAAAATCTTCACCGGAACAGCAAAAGTGGAAGACCGTTCCATCATGAACGTTTGCTTCGTGATGAAAGACGAATACAAAGAACTTGAACCTGAGTTCCAGAAATTTGCTTCAGAAAGAGGTATGTCAGGAATAAAAGGACACCGTTCTATAGGAGGTTTTCGCGCATCGATATACAATGCAATGCCGAAATCAGGCGTACAAGCTCTGGTTGACTGCATGAAAGAATTCGAAAGAAGCCGCTAATCGCTTCTACTAAAGCCACTTGAGTAAAGTATCGGATGATCACAACCTGTTATCCGATACTTTAAAATCTACTACTACGTTCTTTTTATTTTGAATCACATACTTATTTAAACCACAGACTATTATGAAATTTTTAATTGCAACCGAAAAACCATTTGCACCAGCTGCAGTTAAGCAAATCAGTGAAATTATTGAAAATGCAGGTCACAAAACTGTTTTATTGGAGAAATACACCGATAAAAAGGACCTGTTAAACGCTGTACAAAATGTCGACGCAATGATTGTGCGCAGCGACATTGTAGATAAAGAAGTACTTGATGCTGCCAAAAACCTGAAGATCGTTGTTAGGGCCGGAGCCGGATATGACAATATCGATACTGCGACGGCCACTGCCAACGGTGTTTGCGTTATGAATACACCCGGACAAAACTCCAACGCTGTAGCCGAAATGGTTTTCGGCATGCTGTTGTACCTCACGCGTTCAGGTTTCGACGGAACTATCGGTTCTGAACTGAAAGGCAAAAAGCTAGGCTTACACGCTTTCGGAAATATCGGAAAACTTACGGCAAAAATTGCCAACGGATTCGGTATGGAGGTCTTTGCATTCTCTCCATCCCTTGCACGCAATCCCGAAAGAGGAAAAGAATTTAACGTTACAGCCGTTCAAACGCCGGAAGAGTTGTACGAAAAAAGCGATATCATCTCGCTTCATATGCCAAAAAATGAACACACAAAGGAAAGTGTGAATTATCATTTGTTGAGTAAACTACCGCAAAACGGCATAGTAATTAATACCGCCCGCAAAGAAGTGATGAACGAAGCCGACTTGCTGCGTATTATGCAGGAGCGTCCTAAATTCAGATACGGGACCGACATCAGATTATCCGCACATGATGAAGCAACGGAGAAATTCGGCAATCGTTATCTGGCTTCTATAAAAAAGTGTGGAGCACAAACAGCTGAGGCCAATATTAACGCCGGACTTGCAGCGGCCACACAAATTGTAAAATTCTTTGCAGACGGAGATGAAACTTTCAGAGTGAATCCAAAGGTACTCGAAGATATTTCAATTTGAATCGCAAATATTTAATCAACTAAAATCCTGATAAAGTTCAATTTATCAGGATTTTTGTTTTTTTAACCATAAAAAATTGAGAAACACATTGCTTGTTACGAATATTTCGTACTTTTGTATCGTAGTAACTAATTAATTGAAAAGAAATGGAAAGATTAACCCCTCAGGAAGAGAACATCATGCTTTACGTGTGGCAAATTGGAGAGTGCGCTATAAAAGATGTTCATGATAAATTAGAAGAACCGAAATTGCCCTACACCACTGTGGCATCCGTGTTCAACAATCTCGAAAACAAAGGATACTTAAGTAAATCCCGTTCAGGTAACATGAAGGTTTTCACGCCGAAAATCTCGGAAGCATCGTATAAACGTCATTTCCTTTCGGGAGTGGTGAAAAGTTATTTCGATAACTCGTATAAGGAACTGGTATCGTTTTTTGCCAAGGAACATAAAATTTCTACCGAAGAGCTGGAAGAAATTATTCGACTGATTGAGAAAAAGCAGAAATAATTGCCTACAGCGTTATTCGCTTTACGTCATTCATTTGTAATTAACTCACTTCGTTCGCGATATTCGTTGCAGTAGCATAATATTCAACAACACAACTAATTACAATCGAATTACAACTAAATATCAACCGAATAACAATTGATTTATGGAAACACAACTATTTATATACGTCGCTAAGGTAAATGTAGCTTTACTGCTTTTTTACCTGCTGTATATTGCGGTCTTCCGACGTGATACTTTCATTCGGTTCCGGCGAATGTATCTGCTTTCGGCCATTGTGTTCGCGCTTGTTTATCCGTTTTTCAGCGTGGATGCGTTGAGTGAATTGTTCACTTTTCCTCAAGCCCGACAAACTGTTGAAGCTTCTGTTCTGGTAGGAGAACCAACCATGACTGTGATTGCCGACGAAGATGTTTCCGGAATTTCAATTCCGTGGGAAACTGTGGGTATCAGCATACTGATGTTGGGAACATTGTTTTTTGCGACCCGTTTCCTGTGGCAGGTAATATCTATTTTACGGATCCGTTATCGAAGCGAAAAGAAAATAGTTTCGGGGCATCGTATTTACAACGTTACCGATGGAATAACTCCGTTTTCGTTCTTCCGATGGATTTTTCTCCATACAGAATCGCACTCCGATGAGGAATTAGAACAAATTCTACTGCACGAATACACCCACGCCCGACAATGGCATTCAGTTGACATAGTGTTATCGGAATTGCTATGTATCTTTTTCTGGTGGAATCCGGCAATGTGGCTGACGAAACGCGAAATTGCCATAAATCTGGAATATCTGGCCGATAACGACGTTTTGCAACACGGTGTAAACAGCAGGGAATACCAGTACCATCTGTTAAAATTGACTTATCACGAAACTGCAGTTCAGATAGGAAATAACTTTAATGTTTCACAATTAAAACAACGAATCATGATGATGAATGAAACCAAATCGCCAACCCGAAAGTTGGCAAAATACCTGATTGTACTTCCGTTGGCTTTGCTGCTGATAACGCTGAACAGTTGTCTCAGCAAAGAGAAAAAAGCCGATGAGAGTGCAACTACTGAAACCGTAACTACTCTACCCGAAACTCCGGCCGCTTCACACGAAGTTACGGTAGAAGAACCTAAAGGCGAAGTTTACGTAGTGGTGGAAGAACAACCGCTCTATCCCGGCGGAAACGCGGCCATGATGAAATTCCTGAGCGATAACATCAAGTATCCGGTGAAAGCACAGGAAGATGGAATTGAAGGACGGGTAATTACCAATTTTGTGGTGGAAAAGGACGGCAGCCTTTCCGATGTTCAGGTAGTGCGTAGCATAGACCCGCTGTTAGATGCGGAAGCTATCCGGGTATTAAAATCGATGCCTAACTGGCAGCCCGGAAAGCAAAAAGGAGAAGAGGTGAGAGTACGCTTCACGCTTCCGGTGGTTTTTCGACTGGTTGGTGACAACAAAAAATCTTCGGCTGTACCTCCTCCACCGCCACCACCACCTACCTCCGCAGAAACATCTTCCGTTCCACCGCCACCACCACCGCCACCACCCGCTTATACAAAATCTACCGAGGAATTAAAAAACACCAACGAAGTTTTTGTAGTGGTAGAAAAACAACCCGAATTTCCAGGTGGCAACCCGGCTATGATGAAATTCCTGGGCGACAACATTAAATACCCGTCCGAAGCTCAAGATAAAGGGATTCAGGGACGTATAATTACCAATTTCGTTGTAGAGAAAGACGGTAGTCTTAGTGATGTGAAAGTTGTTCGTGGAGTAGATCCGTTGTTAGATGCTGAAGCCATTCGGGTAATTCAGTCCATGCCTAAGTGGAAACCGGGAACACAAAAAGGACAGACAGTGAGAGTAAGATTTACGCTGCCTGTAGTTTTCAGATTACAACAATAACCAAAAGCAAATTATCACAAACAAATGGAAACACTTATTGCATACTTCATTAAAGTAAATATCGCACTGATAATCTTTTATCTGCTTTATATCGCTTTCCTGAAAAAAGATACTTTTTTCGCTTTCCGGCGCTATTTTTTGTTTGTAGCGATAGCGTTTTCATTTGCATATCCGTTTATTTCGGTATCGGCTTGGGGAAATATTATTTCATTTGAAAAACCACAAGAGTACACTTCGCAGGTAGTGGTTGGTGAACCCTCTTTCGTCGTTTTGGCAGACGAAGGTCAGTTAGCAGAGCCTGTCAACCGGATAACTATTGACTGGTGGCAGGTTTTGCTTTACATCCTGTCGGCAGGGATTATTTTTTTCTTCGCCCGATTTATCTGGCAACTGGTGAGTATCTTGCACATTAAACACAAAAGCGTTCGGAAAAATATCGATGGTATTCAGGTATTCGATTTGCATGATGAAATAACTCCATTTTCGTTTTTCCGGTGGATTTTTATCCATATCGATTCGCACTCTCATACCGAAATAAAACAAATACTGCTGCACGAACAGACACACGCTCGTCAATGGCACTCTGCCGATGTTATACTGATGGAACTGCTTTGTGTATTTTTCTGGTGGAACCCGATAGTCTGGCTGATGAAACGTGAAACGGCCATAAACCTGGAATATTTAGCCGATAACGACGTGTTGCGACAGGGGATCAACTGTCGAGATTATCAGTATCATCTTTTGCGACTCACTTATCACCAAAACGCTTCCCAAATAGTTAACAATTTTAATGTAACACAATTAAAACAACGTATCACGATGATGAACAAAACCAAATCGCCGGCACGAAAGCTGGTAAAATACCTGATTGCACTGCCACTTGCGTTTCTTTTAGTGGCGGGCAACAGCGTTTACGCAAAAAATGACAAGTCGAACTACGCTATGGAATCTCAGCAAAGCAGTCAAAAGAAGGTTAGTAAAAGTAATTATATATTTACGAATGTAGAAAAGCAAGCTCAATTTGTAAACGGGTCAGATGCTTTGCTGAAATACATAAAAAGTGAAATGAAATATCCTAAAGACGCTCTTATTAATAATGTAATGGGACGTGTTTTTGTTAATTTCATTATTGAAAAAGATGGTAGTATTTCCGATGTTAAAATTTTTAAAGGAGTCAATGAGTCGTTAGATAAGGAAGCAATTCGTATAATCGAATCCATGCCTAAATGGATACCTGCAGAACAAAATGGAGAAATTGTAAGAGTACGCTACAATTCATCAATAAATTTTGTCTTACCTGCAGAGTTAAACACCGAAGGTTTGACTATTCAAACAAATGACGAAGATAAAAATGATTTCTTTTATAAACAGGATAAAGCTTATATTGATCATTTTGAAACTTTCTCAGAAATGATTTTATTTCCAGGTGGTGAAGAGGCATATAATAAATTCGTTATTGAAAATATCAAATATCCTGAAATAGCTAAAGATAAAGGAATACAAGGATTCGTAAGTGTAAATTACGCAATTAATAAAGATGGGGAAATATATAATATTAAAGTAAGAGAAAGTGCTGATCCCATACTTGATAAAGAAGTAGTAAATACAATAAAATCAATGCCCAAATGGATAATTAGAGATAAAGATAAATACGGCGTTTCTGTTAAAAACCTTCCTGTCATTTTTCGTTTACAAAACGATAAAGCTTCTGAATATACAGGAGTCGAATCCGAAAATTCATTTGTGGTTGTAGGCTATGGGAATAAATAAGCAAATTATACAAACAAATGGAAACACTTATCGCATACTTCGTTAAAGTAAATATCGCACTGATAATCTTTTATCTGCTGTATATCGCTTTCCTGAAAAAAGATACTTTTTTCGCTTTCCGGCGCTATTTTCTGTTGGTAGCGATAGCGTTTTCATTTGCATATCCGTTTATTTCGGTATCGGCTTGGGGAAATATTATTTCATTTGAAAAACCACAGGAGTACACTACGCAGGTAGTGGTTGGTGAGCCCTCTTTCGTCGTTTTGGCAGACGAAGGTCAGTTAGCAGAGCCTGTCAATCGGATAACTATTGATTGGTGGCAGGTTTTGCTTTATTCTTTATCGGCAGGATTTGTTTTCTTCTTCGCACGATTCATCTGGCAGTTAACCAGTATTTTGCAAATAAAACACAAAAGCGTTCGAAAAAATATCGACGGCATTCAAGTATTTGATTTGCACGATGAGATAACTCCATTTTCGTTTTTCCGGTGGATTTTTATCCATATCGATTCACATTCCCGCACTGAAATAAAACAGATATTGCTGCACGAACAAACACACGCCCGTCAGTGGCATTCTGCCGACATTATGCTGATGGAGTTGCTTTGTGTATTTTTCTGGTGGAACCCGATAGTCTGGCTGATGAAACGTGAAACGGCCATCAATTTGGAATACCTGGCTGATAACGATGTTTTGCGAAAAGGCATAAACAGCCGCGATTATCAGTATCATTTGCTGCGACTCACTTATCACCAAAACGCCACTCAAATTGTAAACAATTTTAATGTATCACTTTTAAAACAACGTATCACGATGATGAACAAAACCAAATCGCCGGCACGAAAGCTGGCAAAATACCTGATTGCCCTGCCTCTGGCGCTTCTTTTAGTGGCAGGCAACAGTGTTTACGCTCAAAACCAAAAAGGAGACGATATCTTCACGGAGGTTGATAAATATCCCGAGTTTCCGGGCGGAAATTCGGCATTTATGAAATTCCTTGCCGATGGGATTAAATATCCGGTCATTGCACAGGAAAACAACGAACAGGGAAGGGTTATCACCAACTTTGTGGTGGAAAAAGACGGAAGCATTTCCAATATTAAAGTAATTCGCGGAGTAACCGCCGGTTTGGATGAAGAAGCTGTGAGGCTATTAAACTCGATGCCGGACTGGCAGCCCGGCGAACATAAGGGCCAACCGGCGAGAGTGAGGTTTACGATGCCCTTCGTTTTCAGGTTGCAAGGTGATAATGTAGCCACAAGTAAAAGCCCGTCAACACCGGTTTCTGCCGATGCCAACGAAAAAGGAAAAATGCTTGACGAAGTCGTTGTTGTAGGATACGGCCCTACTAAACGGGCATCGATCCCCACTATTCAGGAACATGCCGAATCTAACGGAAACGAACTCTTTGTTGTGGTTGAAAATCAGCCGGAATATCCCGGCGGAAATGCAGCGATGATGAGTTTCATTTCAGAAAACATAGTTTATCCTAAGATTGCACAAGAGAACGGCATTCAAGGGCGAGTAATTACCAATTTTGTTATTGAAAAAGACGGAAGCCTGTCCGATATTCAGGTAGTTCGCGGAGTTGACCCGGCGCTGGATAAAGAAGCCGTCCGGCTTATTGGCACCATGCCTAATTGGACTCCCGGAACACAACGAGGAAACAAAGTAAGGGTGAGATATACGCTCCCTGTAGTTTTCAGATTGTCGGGTGGAATGCCGGCTGTTGAGGCCGGTAAATCTCAACAGGAAGCGGCGTTGGAGAAGGCACAAGATTTTACAAAAAAAGCGCTCACCGAAAAAATCTTCGTAGTAGTTGAAGAACAACCCGAATTCCCCGGCGGAAACTCCGCCATGATGAATTTCATTTCAGAAAACATCAATTATCCTAAAGTTGCATTTGAAAACGGAATCCAGGGACGTGTGATCACTAATTTCGTTGTGGGGACAGACGGCAGCATTAGCGATGTGCAAATCGTGCGCGGCGTTGACCCGGCATTGGATAAGGAAGCCATTCGTGTATTGGAATCTATGCCCGCATGGAAACCCGGCAGACAACGCGGACAAGCCGTAAACGTGCGGTTTACGCTGCCGGTGGTTTTCAGGCTCGATAAAAAAGAGCCGAAAGTTATCGTTGATGAGTTAAGAACAAACGAAGGAGCCATGATAATTCAAGCACAGGTTCAACCGAACTTGTCTTTCCCCGGTGGAAACGATGCTTACATGAAATACATTTCAGATGGAATTAAATATCCTGTGATAGCACAGGAAAATGGAGCACAAGGGCTTATTCGTACATCTTTTAAGGTTGACGCGAACGGAAAAGTGACCGATGCCAAAATAGAATCGGGAGAAAACGAGCTTTTAAATAAAGAAGCACTACGGGTAATCAATACAATGCCTCAATGGACCCCGGAACAGGGTGTTTTGATATCCGGAAAGATAACCGATGCTGACTCCAAACCATTACAAGGTGCATCCATTATTTTAAGAGGAACAAGTACGGGCACGATTTCCGATGCCAACGGCAATTTCATGTTAAAAGTCCCTGAAAAAGAAGGGGCCTTGTTCATTTCATTTATTGGATTTAAAACGACAGAAATATCATTATCGAATATTAAGACGCAAACCGGAGGCATGGAAGTAAAACTTCCGTTTGTTTTCCGTTTGCAAGGCGATAAAACAGAACCATACAAAGGGCCGACGCCCAGTAATGCTATAGTTGTAGTTGGCTACGCCAGAGACTGATCAATCCTCTTGTTAATCTGTTTTCTGAAATCGGAGAAAGCGTGCAGAGTTGCTTTCTCCGGTTTTATCACTTTAACCCCGTTGCTTATGAGAACCAAGTTTGTAATTTCAGTTATTTTGGCGATTATGTCGATTTATGTATCGGCACAAACACAATCGGCGCACGATTTAATGCAGCAATTCCGATACAAAGAAGCTATTGAACTGCTTAAAACCCAACCCAAAACTATCGAAAACTTGTTGTTCAAAGCAGAAAGTTATGAAAAATTGTACAACTTTTCCGATGCTCTTGCCGTTTACGAGCAGCTTTTGCTAAGCAATCCCGATGATGTTGAACTTATTGTTTCCACGGCAGAATGCGCATCGCAAGCCGGAAACACGGAACAATCGTTAAAATACTGGATAAAAGCCGACAGTTTATCGCCGGGGAACCTGTTTTTCCAAACAAAAAAGGCGATGGCATACTACCGAAACGGCAACTGGCAGGAAACCATCGAAAGCGCCCAGACCGTTTTTGAATCCGATTCCATTCCGCTAATTCTTCGAATGACGGGAGATGCATTCTTGAACACATCCAACACCGATTCAGCCATTTGGTTTTATGTAAAATCCATCGAAAAAGCCCCATCGGATTATCTTTCGGTTAGTAAACTGGGTAATCTGTATTATGCCGCTAAGTTTTACGACGCTACCATCAATATTACTGACAGATACTTAACACATATAAACCCTAATCAAACAACCATCGGACAACTGAACGGGATGGCTAACTATTCCTCCGGAAATTTCGAAAAAGCAATCGACCGATTAAAGGCAAACGTGGAGTTGGGTGACAGTTCCTACACTACCACTTATTTCCTCGGAATGAGCAATTATGCCAAGAGTTGGCATTATGAAGCAGTAAAGTGGCTCGGCAAGGCTTATGAAATTAATGATAAAGACGTGAATCTGAATTTCTATTACGGAACCGCACTCGGACGAGTAAAAAATCGAGATAAAGCCGTGGAAATATTGCAAGAAGGAATAGACAAGATCAACGAAATGTCAGAAATGCTGTATGGTTTCGATATATCCATGGCAGAGGCATATCAGAACACGAACGCTTACACAAAAGCAATAGAATATTACTTATCTGCCTACAAACGACAACCCGACCAGCATAACCTTTTGTACAGTATTGCCCACGCTTACGACTCGATGACCGATTACAAAAATGCCATTGTTACCTACGAACGTTTCCTCAAAACTGCACCCAAAGATATCGATGTAGCCGGTCTTGCACTCGCCGAAGGCGAAAAGATGGATATGAAAAATTTCTATTATATAGTTAGCTATAAGCGCATAGAAGAATTGCAGGAGAAGGTATTTATGCAATCGGGTAAAAAACAACCTTAGCACATCCGTTCAAAACCTGCTGAGGTTTCGATGAAAACCTACTGAGGTTTTACTTAAAAGCACAGGAGGTTTAAGCAAAAAGGTACAGAGTTTTTGAATGAAACCTCTGCACCTTTTTTTAACGTCTACAGTCTATTGTCTTTGCTCTTTATTCTTTACTCCCACTTAATTAAACATATTATCAATTCCTTCGCCCTGTTCAATCGGATCATCTTCGAGATAAAAATCAGGCGAATAACGTTGTTCGTCATAGCAGGGTTGAAAATCTGCCGGGATATCAAACTTGCCTTCATCAGAATATTTTAGTTCAGGATCAGCATACAATCTCTGATAGAACAGTCCGTGGATAGGCAATGCTGCGGCGGCTCCTTGTCCGTATGCCATTCTGTCGAAACGAATAGAGGGTTCTTCACCACCCACCCAGGCTGAAGCCACAATCTCGGGTGTAAATGACATAAACCATGCATCGGAATTGTCGTTGGTAGTACCGGTCTTAGCTCCCATTTCACCTTTCAGATTATAGACACGACGCAACCGACTTCCCGTTCCTCCATCAACCACAGCTTTGAGCATATCGAGCATTTTATACGATGTATTTTCGCTGAAAATTTCCTGCAATTTAGGAACAAAATTAGCAACAACGTTACCGTAAGAGTCTTCTATCCGGGTTACAAGCAACGGCTCAACACGAATTCCCCGGTTGACAAATGCTGTGTATGCACCAGCCATTTCGTAAACCGATGCATCATTTGGTCCCAATGCCAACGAAACAACCGGATCGGCAGGTGATTTAAGACCAAAAGACCTAAGCATCCGCGCGAATGCATAAGGCGAAAACAAACTCATAAGATAAGCGGTTACCCAGTTATCTGAATTCTGCAGACCCCATTTTATGGTAACAAAACTACCTATTGCTCCTCTTGTATTCCTTGGTGTCCACGGCACTCCGGTCTCAGCAATGAGAGTTACCGGCCCGTGAACCATACCATCGCACGGACTCAATCCCTCTTCCATAGCCAGCGTGTAAAGATACGGCTTAATGGTTGAACCAATTTGCCGTTTTCCGGTACTCACCATATCGTATTTGAAATGTGCAAAATTCGGTCCACCCACATACGCTTTCACGTGCCCCGTAATCGGGCTTACAGCCATGAATCCTGCTCTTAAAAAGCTTTTATGATATCGGATGGAATCCCACGGAGTCATAGTAGTATCGATTTCCCCTTTCCACGAAAAGACCTTCATATCCACGGGAGTATCTTTGAAATTACTCAGAATTTTATCTTCACTCCAGTCCTGTTTCTTTAAAATCCGATATCGATCAGTCTGTCGCATTGCTGTCTGCATAAGTTTTTCAGCGTCATTTGCCACACTGTTTGCATACGGTGCATATTTTTTATAACGCCTTTCGGCATCAAATTGAGGTTGCAGGTATTGCAAATGTTCACTAACAGCTTGTTCGGCGTATTTCTGCATCCGTGAATCGATGGTGGAGTATATCTTCAACCCATCGGTATAAACGTTGTAGTTGGAACCGTCAGGTTTCTTGTTTTTGTTGCACCAGCCGTATATAGGATCGTTTATCCACGAAAGTGAATCTTCAGTAAACTGCTGCCCCTGCCACGATGCATAGTTTTTTCTTTCGGGTTTTACCGCCATCATTACTTTTGCCAGATGCTGACGGTAATAAGGAGCCGGAATAGCTATGTGATCGGCGCGATTAAAATCCAGTTCTATAGGAAGTTTTTGCAGTGAATCGGCGTCGTGTAACGACAAATGTCCGGCTTTTCTCATTTGGGCAAGCACCACATCACGGCGATCTTTGGTCACCTGCTCTCTCCTTATCGGATTATAGAGCGATGAATTCTTCAACATTCCCACCAGCATTGCCGATTCCTGAACATTTAAATCGATAGGACGCTTGTTGAAGTAAGTACGTGCCGCAGATTCAATCCCCACGGCATTGTAATTGAAATCGTATTTATTCAGATAGAGATTAATAATTTCGTCTTTTGTGTAAAAACGTTCCAGTTTTGTAGCGATAACCCACTCGATAGGTTTTTGAACAACACGCTGTAGTTTATTATTAGCTTTTGGGGAGTATAGCAATTTTGCCAATTGCTGGGTGATGGTACTTCCCCCGCCACTGCTCTCATCTTGTAACAAAAGTGTTTTGAAAACAGCTCTTCCCAAACCAATAATATCAATTCCCGAATGGGTGTAATAGCGCTGGTCTTCGGTGGCAACAAGTGCATCGATAAGGTGCGGCGACAATTCGTTGTAATCTACAAAAATGCGGTTTTCGTCGCTCTGTGAATATGTGAACAGCAACTGATCGTCAGATGAAATAACTTGCGATGCATATTTATCAATTGGATTTTCCAGTTCGTCAATCTTAGGTAGATATCCGATCAAGCCTGACGACATCAATAAAAAAATAACAACATTTGCAGCAATAAAAATAAAGAACAATCGCCATAACCATTTGACAATATCGTTTTTGGGCGGTATTTTCTTATTCGTTTTTTTGTTTGACTCTGTTTTTTTTCCCATAGTTAATTTAAAACCGATTAGTTTTTGATTTTGACAGATTTCGGTACAAAATTACATAAAACTGTTGAATAAGATGCCAGAAATGGTATTAAAAAATGTAGAGACGGCGTACACACCGTCTCTACGTTATAAATGGATATTTATATTATAGTCCGCTAAAGTCAACTCCATCGAAAACAAGTGATGGGATACGCCACGAAGAATTTAATCGTGGATCGTTTCCGGTCTCGGTTAACGAGTTCCACAACGTAATCATATTTCCGGTAACATTCATTTCAGATAATGGCGTAGTGAGCTTGCCGTTTTCGATAAGAAAGCCTTCAATTCCGTAAGAAAAATCGCCGGTAGAGCTGTTACTGTTCCCACCGTTAAAGCCGGTAACGAGAATGCCACGATTAACACCGGCAACCAGACCGTTTAAATCTTTGCTTCCGGTTTGCATCACCAAAACAGATGGGTTGGCGATTGTGGGTTCCACGTTCATTTTTTTAGCATTGTACGTATCAATGTAGTAGGTTTTCAGCATACCTTTGTCGAAAACGTTGCGACGTTCCGTAGCTACGCCTTCGCTATCGAAATATCGTGCACCCGATGCACCAATAAGATGCGGTTCATCCAACAACGTAAACTTATCACTGCCCACTTTCTGCCCAAGCTTATCCAACAGGAAAGAGTTCTTTTGCTGCAAAGCAGAGCCATAAATGGCGCTTAACATTGGTCGCAACAGTTGTCCCGAATTCAAAGGATCAACTACCATCGTATATTTACCCGATTTTGTTTTCTGCTGTCCTATTTTCTGCAAAGTGCGTTCCAATGCTTTTTTCCCTATTCCGTCCCTTATCAATTTATCGAGATAAAGTGAAGATTCATACCAATAGGATGATGGTCGGGCTTCACCATCGCCTTTCACAGCTACACTTGCCGAGAGCGAGTACCACGAGTTTTGCGTTTCGCCTTCAAAGCCATTGCTGGTTATCTGATAACCGAAACTGTCTCCATCACCATAAGATGATTCCACAGAGATTATTCGTGAATCTTTTCCCAGCGCTTCTTCGGCTATGGCTTTTGCCATTGCCACTTTATCATCAGGATTTGTGCTGTCAAATTTGGGGTCTAACAGTTGCAAATCAGGTTTTCCGCCTTTGTAATAACGCGAAGCGTCGGGTAGAACACGTGCTTCATCTTTAGCTAAATATCGCGTGGATTCAATTCCATTTTTGATGAACGTCTCCAGTTCTTTTTTGTCTAACCGGTTGGTAGAGTATGTGCCGTAACGTCCATCCACATAAAAGAACAAACTCATCCCGCTTTGCGATGCCTGCTGCAGTTTGTCCATTTTGGCATCACGCAGTTCAAACGATGTGTTTGAACCTTGATATAAGGATACTTTTGCTGACTGGCAACCATTTTTCAGGGCATAATCCATAGCCCATTGTGCCAGTTTTTTATTTTCGTTTGATATCATTGTTTTCAGTAGTTATTAAATTGTAATTATTTGTAATTCAATTGTAATTATTTGCTTCGTTGAACAGTTCATCGCCACGACAAATAGCACGAGCAAAGTGAGTGAATTACGTGCGAAGCACAAATTACGCGAAGCAAATTACAACGTATCCTAGCTTTCTCCTCCAACGGTTAATTTACTTACCAATGCCGAAGGCATACCACAGGTAACGGGACATGATTGTCCGTCTTTTCCACAGGTCCATGTTCCGTTGTCGATTTTATCGTTATCGGCTACCATGGTAATATCAGCTAATGCTTTTGGCCCGTTTCCGATAATATTGATATCCTTGATAGGCTGAGTTAATTTGCCGTTTTCAATGAGATACCCTGATTTCACGAAGAACGTGAAGTCTCCTGCTCCGATCTGTACCTGTCCGTTGGTGAATTTATCCACAAATATACCGTTCTTTACTGAAGCAATAATATCCGACTCCTTCACATTGCCCGCCTCCATGTATGTTGCTCGCATGCGTGGCATGGGCATATTACGAAACGATTCGCGACGACCGTTTCCGGTGGACGAAATTCCGTAGTGCTTTGCACTGATGCGATCGAGCAGATAACTGGTAAGTACACCGTCTTTTACGATATAAGTTTTTTGGCCGTAAGTACCTTCATCATCTATGTTTATAGATCCGCGGTTAAACGGAATAGTTCCGTCGTCCACCACACTGATGTGCTCGTTACATATTTTCTTGTTGAGTTGGTCGGAGAAAATAGAAATATTTTTCCGGTTAAAATCGGCTTCGAAAGCGTGTCCGATAGCTTCGTGCAGCAAGATACCCGATCCGCCGGAACCCATTACCACCGGCACCTCACCGCCTTTGGGTTTAATAGCCTTGAATAAAATGGCCGTATTTTCTACAGCTTCACGGGCGATAATATCGATAATATCGTCCGACAAGAACTCAAATCCTTTCCGGTAAGCTCTTGCTGAATAACTGTTCTCAATTTTACCGTTTTCTTCCATAATACAAACAGCGGCCAACGTAACCATTGGGCGATAATCGTAGTAGCTCACTCCTTCAGAGTTGCAAAATAGAATATGTGATGTACTGTCGTTAAGCGAAGCCGATACCTTTTG
>DCEG01000118.1 GCA_002316835.1 Bacteroidales bacterium UBA1035
GAATAATAACTGCTGATATCGCTGTAGGAATAGGTTATGAACTTGTTTGTATTAAAAATGTTTGTCCAATCCAGCATTAAATCCACGTTTTTTAACTTGTATTTTACACCCAGGTTCCCAAACCAAGATGACCGGGCTTCAGACTCTATCAAGCTGTTGAAATAATGATTGAACGATATATTGAAAATCAGTTTTTTTACCGGAATTATTGAGGTGCCTAGATTTTGTGCAACATTATGAACGGCCGGCATGGATTGATTGCGGATTTTACTTCGGGTATGGCGATAAGAAATGTCGTATTTGAGGACCATAAATCTGCCAATATCCGTAGTAATGGAAGGGGATAAGGAGTAAGAGTCAAAATTCAAATTCGAAACAATGCCTTGATTTAGCGACAGGGTTTTGCTTTTATTATAACTTGCAAACAACTTCATTTCCGATTTTATCGCATCGATACTTTGGCTGAAAGAATAATCCAACCCGTAGTAATGCGAAGTATTAGTATAAGGAATACTCGTGGAACTGCTCATTATGCCGTTATAGCGGACATCTCCAAGTGTATTGCGCCATATATTGGAATAGGATAACCTGAAAGATGTAAATAATGTTGTAAAGGGATTTTTGTAACTGAAATGCACGAAAGTGCCGGTTTGATGGTTTTTGCCGAGCAATCCGTTACTTCTGTTCATTCCCCGGTAATTAGCCATGATATATCCCAGATAATCTTCGTTAATACCCCCGAATTGATTTGAAAAACGTACGTTTGAAAACAAGTCCCATCGCGAACTGATAGGATATTGAATGATCAGGAGTGGTGAAATAAGCACATGCCCCCCGTTTTTTGAAGTATTTCGAATGTGGTCGTTCCGATTGATAAACAGATAACTAACCGGAAAAGAAAGAATCGGTTTGAAATTTTCCGAAAAACGATAAGACAGGCTCCCATTAAGGCGAATACCAATTTCGTTTCGATGTAATCGGTTTCGTAAAGTGTCTGCCGAAACTGATGAAATCGCATCAGACACAAAAAGGCCGGACTGCATAAAGTAATGATCGGAAAATACATTGGTGCTGTAGCCAACCGTAAAACGCTTGCCCAAGTTTCCTCCAGATACATACAGATTAGTTTTTAAATGGTTATAAGAAACCTCTTGCCGGATTAATGTATCTGATTCTTTTAAGTTAGTAAAAACTTCATCGAACAAAACAGGTGAAACGCTCAGTGAATGATTCTGCATAGTGTAGGATATTTGAGAGCCAACCCTGAAATTTTTATTCTCTTTCCGGCGCAGGTACTCGAAATCGTTGCCAATGTTGAACGATGGAAATTGTAGAAATTGGGATATGTCGCGTACAGCGGCAATTTTACCGGTATGCTCGTTCCATCTGGAAGATACATTGAGCTTGTTATTCAGGAAATATTCATCGGTATTCCCCTCCAGTGTAAGTGTTCCCTCCAGCTCACGCTTTAATAATTGGGCATTCATATCTTCGGTTATGTGGATGTTTCCACCGTCAGCCACAAATATATCTCGTTTTGAATAACTACTGCTTTTTTGTTGATCGTATAAATAATTAAGGTTCCCGGTCAGCGTAAGATCTTTCTTTAATGCTTTCAGGCTGTTGAGCGATCCCAAGTGTGCATTATTAAACAGATGATGCTGTTCTCTTATGGCAGGCGGAACGGGTGCAATTACCGACATGAAGTTTACCGGGCCTCCGCCGGATCCACCGTAAAAAGACGTCAACTCCCGCACGATATCCCGTCCTGTATTATCGCCCTTATAGACCGACATATCTTGTTGAGTCGCCGAGAAACGCATTCCTACCAATTCGTTGCTCAATAACATAGGTGGAAGTCCCGCTCCGGCTTGCGCAGTAAGAAAAAAAGCACCGTGTGCCGATTTTTTTAATTTAAGATTAATGGCGGCTGCTTCGGGAATTTCCATGTCTTTTAGCGCCTTGATGGGTTGGTGGTTCTCAAGCACTTGCACGGATGCCACTTTTGTAGCATCGACATTATTGGTGGCGATACCGTACTTCCCTTTCAGCAGGTCCAATCCTTCTACATAAAATTTGCTGATAGCTTTGTTCTGATAGAGTATCTGTCCCGAAGATAACACTTGGATTCCGGGCAGTTTTTTTAATACGTCGCCAATGCTGCGGTCGGTTTCGTCCAGAAAACTCGCTACATCGTAATGGATAGTATCACCCAACTGACGGATTTTAGGCGCCTGGACAATAACTTCTTTTAGCTCCATTGTTTTTTCAACTACCAAGAATTCCACGAACCCTATATCGCTTTTTACGTGTTTTGTCTGGCTTTCCAATGTCATGGCTTTCACGGATATTTCTACCGAGTCGGGCATATTGGCGCTCCTTAGCGTGAACGTCCCCTCTTTCGAAGTCATCGAATAGGATATAATTGATGTTGAGCCTACAGGATGCATTGTAACGGCAGCATTTGCAACAGGCTCCCGGGTTTGTTGGTCAAGTACTCGGCCTTTGATTTCTTTCTGTTTTTGCTCAGAAAGAAATCAAAGGCCGAGTACTTGACCAACAAACCCGGGAGCCTGTTGCAAATGCTGCCGTT
>DCEG01000083.1:0-3173 GCA_002316835.1 Bacteroidales bacterium UBA1035
ACCAGCACGTGTGGCGGATGTTCATTTTTTGTCCATAATTTGGCGCGTTGCGCCACGCCAAACCGATGCTGCTCATCAATTACCACAAATCCTAAGTTTTTGAACTGCACCACGTCTTCAATCAGCGCATGCGTGCCAATTAGAATATGAATATCGCCCGATAACAATCCGGCATGAATTTCTTCACGCTCTTTCTTTTTTGTTGAACCCGTCAATAATGCCACATTCACGTTCATATCCGAAAGCAGACTACTGAACGTTTCGAAATGCTGCGATGCCAGAATTTCGGTAGGAGCCATCAGGCACGATTGAAAACCATTATCCATTGCGATCAGCATACACATTATGGCAACGAGCGTTTTCCCGCTTCCCACATCACCTTGAAGCAATCGATTCATTTGCTTGCCCGATGCAGTGTCTTTACGGATCTCCTTAATCACTCGCTTTTGTGCATTGGTAAGTTCAAACGGCAAATGTTTTTCGTAAAACGAATTCAGATATTTACCTACCCTTTTAAAAAGGAATCCATTTAATTTAGCTTTCCGATCGGAAGCATATCTAACGATATTGAGTTGAATGTAAAACAACTCTTCAAACTTCAATCTGAATTCCGCATCGCGAAGAAGGATCGGATTTTTAGGAAAATGAATATTTTCAATGGCATCGTGAAACGGAATTAAATTAGCTTTTTTCACCACATCCGGTGAAAGTGATTCCGGCAGACGCTCTTTTATCATTCCAAACGCACCTTCAATGATTTTCTGAATGGCTTTCGAATTCAGATAGTGGTTTTTCATCTTCTCCGTGGTATTGTACATCGCCATTAATCCGTCCGGACGGTCGGCTTCACTCATATACGGATCAATTTCAGGATGGGCAATGTTCCACCGATTGTTGAATAACGTGGGTTTACCGAAGACAATATATTCCTGATTAACTTTGTATTTTCCCTCAATAAATCGGATTCCCTGAAACCACACTAAATCGATAAATCCTGTGCCATCGGTGAAATGAGCAACAAGCCGTTTTTTTCGTCCTTCACCAAACGTTTCGAAAGCCGTAATTTTCCCTTTGAGTTGGATGTACGGCATACTGCCATCGATTTCGTGCACATAGTACATCCGGCTCCTATCGATATATCTGTAAGGATAATAACGCAACAAATCACCCAACGTGAAAATATCGAGTTCTTTGTTGAGAATCTCAGCCCGTTTGGACCAAACGCCGGGAACAAATTTTATGTCGGTTTGAAGAATATGCATTCGAGTTTTCGTAATTCGAATTTGTGCAAATTTACAAAAAATAAGAGGAATCCAATCATAGACTCCTCTTATAAAAATTCCCATTAGGGATTTATAGGTTTTACCATGCGAACAACGGAAATTGTTTCATCGTAGCATTTACTTTTTCACGAACCGATGCAATCGTTTTATCGCTTTCCACATCAGCAAGAACAGTGTCGATCATTTCCACGATTTCTCCCATCAGGCTCTCTTTCGCTCCGCGAGTGGTAATGGCCGGTGATCCGAAACGCAATCCTGATGTCTGGAACGGGCTGCGACTATCGAACGGAACCATATTTTTGTTGGTGGTGATGTCTGCCTCGCCCAACACCCGTTCAGCAACTTTTCCGGTTAGATTGGGAAATTTGGTGCGTAAATCAACCAAAACAATGTGGTTGTCCGTTCCACCTGAAACCACGTTGTAACCTTTATCCACAAACGCTTGTGCCATTACTGCAGCATTTTTCTTCACATGTGCCTGATAAATTTTATATTCGGGTTCCAACGCTTCGCCAAACGATACGGCTTTCGAAGCAATAACGTGTTCAAGCGGTCCACCCTGCATTCCCGGGAAAACAGCTGAATCGAGAATAGCCGACATCATTTTTACTTCTCCTTTCGGAGTTGTCAGTCCCCACGGATTTTCGAAATCCTTACCCATCAAAATTATACCTCCGCGAGGGCCACGAAGTGTTTTGTGAGTGGTGGAAGTTACTATATGAGCATATTTGAGCGGGTTGTCCAGCAATCCGGCAGCAATTAATCCGGCAGGATGTGCCATATCTACCATAAAAATGGCTTCGATTTCGTCGGCAACTTTGCGAATGCGGGCATAATCCCATTCGCGTGAATAAGCCGATGCACCTGCGATGATCAGTTTCGGGCGTTCCGCACGGGCAACCGATTCCAATTGATCGTAATCTACCTGCTGGTTATCTTCGCGAACATTGTATTCCAATGCCGTAAACATTAAACCGGAGAAGTTCACAGGCGAACCGTGCGATAAGTGACCTCCATGAGATAAATTCAATCCGAGAAATTTGTCTCCGGCTTTTAAGCAAGCAAGGAAAACAGCTGCATTAGCCTGTGCACCCGAGTGTGGTTGTACATTTGCCCATTCGGCATTGAACATTTTCTTTAAACGGTCTATCGCTAATTGTTCACCCAAATCCACCACTTCGCATCCACCGTAATAGCGTCTGCCCGGATAGCCTTCGGCATATTTATTGGTTAGTACAGAACCCATAGCTTCCATCACTTGCTCGCTAACGAAGTTTTCAGACGCAATAAGTTCTATCCCTTTTAATTGACGTTGTTTTTCTTTTTCGATAATTTCGAAAATTTGCGTGTCTCTTTTCATTTGTTCTGATTTATAATGTTTAGGATAATTTTTCTGCAAATTTAAGTAAAATATGTGTGACATGCGCACATTTGCGCTTTTTTAGATTTAGAAACTTTCCAAATCAAAATAGGTCTTGTGGCTTAATGCTATATTATTAGCAAAAATATTACCCATGATTCACATATATTCAATCAATTTGTTATAAATTTGTATGATTATGATTATCTAAATACTATACGATTATGCACAACAACCGGGTTAACCAACAAGGATTCGCAACAAAAGCCATACACGGAGGACGGCAGAAAGATCAATTCGGTTCTCTTTGTGACCCCATTTACCAAACCTCGGCATTTACTTTTGAGACGGCGGAACAAGGCGGACGTCGCTTTGCATTGGAAGAGCAGGGATATATTTACACTCGCTTAGGAAATCCCACATGCACTTCGGTAGAAGAAAAAATTCGATTATTGGAAGGAGGTGAAGCCTGCGTTTCAGCGGCTTCGGGAATGGGAGCGATTACATCGGCCATTTGGTCGTGTGTGGAA
>DCEG01000083.1:3319-3915 GCA_002316835.1 Bacteroidales bacterium UBA1035
CGGCCATTTGGTCGTGTGTGGAAAGCGGCGATCATATTATCGCTTCAAAAACACTTTACGGATGTACTTTCGCATTTCTGAACCACGGAATTAACCGATATGGAATTGATATATCGTTTGTTGATATCCGTGACCCAAAAAATATTGAGACTGCCATGCGACCGAATACAAAACTGGTTTATCTGGAAACACCGGCTAATCCCAATCTTTACATCGCAGATTTAAAAGCAATCGCAGAAATTGTCCACAAGAAAAATAATTGCATTTTGATGGTTGACAATACTTTTTCAACACCATATATAACACGACCTATAGAATTGGGTGCCGATGTTATTGTTCATTCAGCAACGAAATACCTGAACGGACACGGCGATGTTATTGCCGGATTTGTTATCGGAAAGAAAGATTATATCGATAGAGTCCGGTTTGTGGGGGTGAAAGATATGACCGGAGCTTGTCTGAGTCCTTTCGATGCCTTTTTGATCGCGCGTGGATTGAAAACACTCGAAATAAGGATGGAAAAGCATTGCCAAAATGCTCAAAAAGTAGCTGAGTTTCTTGAAAAGCATCCTGCCGTGAATAGAGTTTTGTTTCCC
>DCEG01000083.1:4093-4504 GCA_002316835.1 Bacteroidales bacterium UBA1035
CGGATTAACTTCGTTTCCTCAATTTGAACTGGTAAAAAAGCAAATGTCGCTCCCGGGAGCAATCATTTCATTTGAAGTGAAAGGTGGTATGGAAGCGGGAAAGAAACTGCTCAACAATTTTCGGTTAATTGCCATATCGGTAAGCTTGGGAGATGCTGAAACGCTTATTCAACATCCTGCCAGCATGACTCACTCCACTTATTCTCCTGAAGAACGACACGCGAGCGATATCAGCGATGGGCTTATTCGTTTGTCAGTTGGATTGGAGAACGCAGAAGATATTATTTCCGATTTAAAGCAATCGCTGGATCAGTTGCTATAAAATTACCGAACGAAGATCACTATAAAAAAGAGGCTGGCAAAATTTCACTTTTGTACAGCCTCTCTCCTTTTCATAAACTCTACTTTTAA
>DCEG01000083.1:4720-5213 GCA_002316835.1 Bacteroidales bacterium UBA1035
TTGATAACCGCATCGGCTACCACGTCCATGTGTTTATATGTATACACGCGTCTCGGAATAGTTAATCGAACAGTTTCCAATTTAGGTTTGTGGTTTTCACCCGTAGTTTTATCGCGTCCGGCAGAAACAATGCCACGTTCCATGCAACGGACACCCGACTCTACATATAGGTTTGCAGCTAAACTTTGTGCCGGAAGTTCTTCTTGCTTTAAATGCGGACAAAAACGACGAACATCCAGAAAAACGGCGTGACCGCCAACAGGCTCTACAATGGGGACTCCGGCAGCTTTCAGCCTTTCACCCAAATAGCGGACCTGTTTTATCCTATATTCGATATATTCAAATTGAACTGATTCCTCCAACCCGATAGCCATAGCTTCCATATCTCGACCTGCCATTCCTCCATACGATGGCATTCCTTCGTAAACAACCACCAGTTCTTTTGCGGCAGAGAACAGATCGTCATCGTTCATACACAGAAATCCGCCAATAT
>DCEG01000083.1:5408-43327 GCA_002316835.1 Bacteroidales bacterium UBA1035
TTCTCGAACGATATCCTTGATGGATTTGTCAGCAAACCCTTCTTCCTGTTCTTTAATGAAATAAGCGTTTTCCACGCAACGGGTAGCATCGTAGAACACTTTGATCCCGTATTTGTTGGTTAATTCACGAACGGCACGCATATTTTCCATAGAAACGGGTTGTCCTCCAGCTAAATTTACAGTAACGGCAAGACAAACATAGGCAATACTTTCCGGGCCTTTTTCGTCTATAACATCCTGCAGTTTATTCAAATCGATATTTCCCTTGAACGGAATATCCAATCCGGCATCGTGTGCTTCATCACGGATAATATCAACGAAAATTCCACCATTTCGTTCCTGATGATAACGTGTGGTAGTAAAATACATATTTCCGGGAACAGACTGCCCAGGCTTGATTGCGATTTGCGACAGGATATTTTCCGCTCCACGTCCCTGATGTGTAGGCACTAAATGCTTGAATCCGAAAATTTCCTGAACAGTTTTTTCGAGGTGTTGAAAGTTTCTGCTTCCGGCGTAGGCCTCATCTCCCATCATCATTCCGCCCCATTGCTTGTCGCTCATGGCGTTGGTTCCGCTATCGGTAAGCAAATCGATATACACATCTTTGGAATTGATGAGAAAGGTATTGTAACCTGCTTCTTTGATAACTTTCTCGCGTTCTTCGCGAGAGATCATTTTTACGGTTTCAACTGCTTTTATGCGAAAAGGTTCCGCCGGATAATCATTTAAATTCATAATAGTGGTATTAATTATATTCAATTAGTATTATTCTCCAAAATTATGACAAAAAGACGAAACATCAAAGATATTTAAGGATATTTTTCGAAATAAATTGACATATGGAAATATAAATGTTTCGAAAAGACAGAGAAGATGTGCTTCAGGTAATTATTATTCGTGTAAATCCTTATCAATTTTTGAGTTATGACAAACCAATACGTTTTTTTTATCACCATGCCAGTTGTGAAAGCCATTTCCCTGACAATTGTTGAAACTTTTACAATCCTTGCATTGGCCGACACGCATCCAAGTTCTATTGCGAAAGGGTTGAAACTTCTGTTCCCAAACATCAGACAAATTATCGACATAGATGTTACCTTGAGAAAATGAACGGTCAATGTTTGGACAAGCTGATATGGAGCCATCAATCAGAACAGAACCGATATTTATACCTGCGCGACAGAAATAAAAACTGTCACGTACTTTCCATTCATATTTGCCCACAAAACCTTCACAACTAAATTTCACGTCAATGTCTTTATCATTTTTTCTCGATTCTTGAATGAAATCCATCAGATAGACAAATTCATGGTCTGAAAGCAACAGGTTTTCGTTTTGCGGTGCTCTTCCTATCGGAATAATAGTAAAAAGTCGCCACGCTTTCACGTTGTGTTTTTTTAGAAATTCTTTGATTTGATGCAGTTCAAAGATATTTTTTTTGTTGACACAGGTAACCACGTCAAAATTCAATCGTGGTGAGTTGGCAGCCAAGTCAATCGCAGTAACGACTCTCTCGAAACTCCTTGGATTGTTTCGCAGCCAGTTGTGCGACTCGTTCAATCCATCGAGACTAATGGTGAGCGCACCCAAACCGGCATTGAGCAACGAGTTGTGCATTTCTGCATCGTAAAGATAACCATTTGAAACCATCGACCAACGTATGCCACGTTTACGAATTTCGCGTCCGCAGATGGCCAAATCTTTTCTCAGTAACGGTTCACCGCCGGTAATAACGACCATCAGGTTTTTTGCAGGATTTTTGATAGTGTCAAGTGCCGTCAAGAAATCTTCCATCGGCATATCCCGATAGTTGCTCTGTTTTGAGCAATCGCTCCCACAATGCAAACAGTCAAGGTTACAGCGGGTTGTGCATTCCCAAAAAAGATAGCTGAGTTCGTGACGGCGGGTCTCGATAGCTTTAAACTTCCGAAACAAAGCACGTTTTGCAGATGAAATCATTTACTGCTTTCTAATTTAACATCTAAGTAAATTCTATCTTTCACGGTAGAAACCACGCTGTCTTTTTTCACAAAAGAACCATTTTCTGCTCCATCTATATCTTCAAAGCTAATTTGAACTTTGTCTGATTTGATAGTGTAAAAAGAAAATTCTCCCTTATCGTTTGTTACCACGTGCTGAAACTGATCCGACGAAACTTTAATACCCATAATGGGTTCACCGGTTGTTTTGGATACGACTTTCCCCTCAACAAACGAATCCAAACCGAAGTCTTGCGGTGTACCATAACAGGCCTGAAAAACAAACAATGCAGTGGTAAAGCTTAATCCGCCAACAATGTTTCTAATCCAACTTCTTTTCATAATGTTTAATTTTATGTTTTTCGATATAACTTGCATCTTTTAGTAAGATGAAATTTTGTAAAAAACGCTGCATGAAGTCAGGTTAAATTTCATTAAATTCATTTCAACAAATCGGGTCTCAACCGTTTTGTCCGCTCATGTGCCTGCTCCAGCCGCCATTCTGCAATCTTACGCTCGTGACCGGAAAGCAAAATATCGGGCACACGCCAGCCGTTGTACTCAGCCGGTCGGGTATAAACAGGTGGCGCCAGCAGATTATCCTGAAATGAATCGGATAGCGCCGATTGCTCATCACTAATTGCGCCGGGAATCACGCGAACAACGGCATCGGCGATCATGGCTGCCGCCAGTTCACCTCCGGTGAGTACGAAATCGCCAATGGAAATCTCGCGGGTGATCAAATGCTCCCGCACCCGATAATCAACACCTTTGTAATGCCCGCAAAGAATAATAATATTTTGTTTTAGAGATATTTCATTGGCCGTTTTCTGTGTGAATTGCTCGCCATCCGGCGTGGTGAAAATCACTTCATCGTAATCGCGCTGCGATTTAAGGTAGGCAATACAGCGGTCAATAGGTTCAATTTGCAATACCATTCCGGCTTCGCCTCCAAACGGATAATCGTCCACTCGTTTGTGCTTGTCGAGTGTATAGTCGCGAAGATTGTGAAGTCCAAACTCCACCAATTCCTTATCCTGAGCACGTTTCAAAATAGAGCAATTGAGCGCTCCATCGATCATTTCCGGCAAAACCGTAATTATATCTATCCGCATAAAAAAACGTATCCTTGAAAATTTACTCAAAGATACGTATTTTTTTAACTTATATGCGTAGCTTAATTTACATTAACTGCCGCCACCTCCGGTTCCCGTACCTGTTCCTTCCTGTGAACTTCCGCCCTGCAGAACATCCTCATTGGTAATAGTGCGTTGTACTCTTTTAACTGAGGATTTCAAGTCACCGAAACGATACGTTAAACTCAAGCGGAATGAACGCATTGGATTTTTATAGTCCATCTTCTGAACGAATCCTTCACCATTGGTTGTCAGTTTTAAATCGCGGTATTTGTGAAAAGGAGTGGTCGCATTTAGCGAAACATCCAGCTTCTTGTTAAAGAAACTCTTCATGGCACTAAACGAATAAAAGTAAAACGCCGATTGAGTGGTTTGTAACTGAACGTTGCTCGTAAAAACGCCTCCATTAGCACTAAGTCTTACGTCTTTAGGCAATGTAAAGGTTATACCCCCAAAGCCGCGTCCCGAAAAACCACTGTTTCTTACGTTGGCATTTTCTGTGCTTTGAATATCGGTATAACTGATAGAGCCATTAACATTCAAACGAATAACCGATGATGGCGTCCAGCTGGCATATCCGTCCAATCCAACTGACTGGTTACGGCCAATATTCCGATAAGTATTGTTGGTAACACCGTTATCATCAACAAAAATAAAAGATGTAATGGCATTCTGTGTAAACGAATAACTCAGTGTAGCATTAAAATTGACTTTTTGTGCAAATGAGCCGTAATTAACATTGAAGTTATGTGTTTGTTCTGCATCCAAATTAGGATTTCCGTAACTGATATTGTTCGGATCAGAATCATTTATATACGGATTCAAATACCAGATTCCCGGTCGAGATATGCGCATATTATAACCCCATCGCAACGTTTGCGTCATTCCCAACTGGTAAGAAAAGGCTGCTGAAGGAACCAAATCGAAAAAGTTTGTATGCACTGTGGTATCGGTTTGTGCACTCATAAAATGTATTATCTGGTGGGTATGTTCACCTCGAAGTCCAAGTTTCACACCAAATTTTCCGGTTTTAAAACCATAACCGGCATATCCCGATGTGATTTTCTGTTCATGATCAAGATCATTTTTACGGCTCAGATCTTCTTTCCATTGTCCACCATTAGCCACATCCAAAAAAGTATTGTTGCCACGGCTTGAATTATCTCGAAAGATATATTTCAAGCCTACTTCTACACTGTGTTTATCAGTAAGCGGATTTACATAATCCATTTGTCCGGTATGTTCTTTTCCGCCGGCGTCGTTTAGACTCTTCATACGGTATCCATCGGGGTAAAAATAACCAACAACATTACTATATACACTCTCAAACTCACTGTCATTCGGGCTTTTCTCATAACGATAGGAAACTGTCAGTAATTCATCTTTCTTTTTAAAAGTTCGCTGATAATCAGTTGAAAAGGTGAATGAACCAAAATGTCCCAATGAGTTACTATTCAACAAGTATGAATAATTTCTGACTCCTTGCGAAAGTACACTTTGCTCTGAATCGGAATGAAATTTCCCTCCGAATTGTCCCAGAGAAACGTTAAACAGATTCAACGTATCCGGTTCATAACTAAGTTGTGTGTTATAAAACAGACCGCCCCCGTAATTTTCGGAAGTTCCGTCCTGTGTTAACTTATTTACCGGATTCGGTGCCATTTCGTCTCTGATAAGCGAAGTTTCCGATGCGGGTCGTTTATGATAGAAATAAGCGCCATTACCTGTGAAACCAAATTTTCCATATTTTAATGAAAGATATGCATTACCACCATAACCGCCAAATGTATCGCCGTTTCCACCTACGGAACCTGAATAGCCTTCATCCACACGTTTATCGGTAATGATATTAATGATTCCTCCCACTCCTTCAGCGTCGTAACGCGCACCCGGATCAGTTATAACCTCAACATCCTTGATGCTGTTGGCAGGCATGCTCTCTAATACTTGCGAAGGATTATTCGATATCATATTCGATGGTTTTCCGTTCAGGTAAATCCGGAAATTGGACGAACCTTTTAGCTGTATGTTATCTTCGCCATCAACCGTTACTAAGGGTACTTTGCGAAGCAAATCCAACACATTGGAAGTAGATGATTCGGGATCGTCTTTTGCGCTGTACGTAAGTTTATCTATTTCTACTTTTACCAGTGGTCGCTGTGCCGTAACACTAATTTCATCCAGTTCCGTAGAGCTTTCGAGCATCTCAATGTGTCCTAAATCGAGTTGAGATTCTCCACTTTTCACCTCTACATTGCGTGTTTGATTATTCATTCCAACAAACTGAAAAGTAAAAATATAATTTCCAGCTTGCATTGTGGTTGTAAAATTACCATTATCGTCAGTTGCAAATTTCTTGATGGAGTTTTGCGGAGCTGTTACATTGGCAACTGAAATAGTGGCATAAGGCAGCGGTTGTTTATCACCGGCTCCTAGCAATTGTCCTTTGACATTGGTGTTTTGTGCATAGATAAAAACCGGGATCAGAAAGATAATTAGTGATAAAAGGGTTTGTTTCATAAAGATTCTAGATTGAATTTTGGGCAAAAGTAATTAATATATTTATGACCGAACAATTTAAACACACGTATTACGATAATTTAGTAAAGATGCGATTTTTCAGCTATTCTTTTTGCATTTTTAAACATCAGGACTTGCTTTCACTCCTCTACGCAACGTTCGTTTGAATTATTTTGTCTTTTATGTTTTTATAACCTGAAATAATCCGATAGAATTACAGATACAAAATTAGGTAGTAAAAACAAAGAACTCTGTATACCAATTACAGAATTATCTACCAAAATTACTGATGTCAAAAAAAATGACATTAAATTGTGTTAATGATGATCAGTAAACTTTACACTAGACTTTTACTTTAGGACGTTAAATTTACATAATGAAAATGGAAAGAAATTTTTTCATACTTTTGTGGTTTGGAATCCAGGATTTGTAATCCAGTGAGTACAAAAGGAAGCCAAAGGCTTTGTATCTCAATTTTCAGTATGCTCAACATAATCCTAATCATTTTATCAGGCGTTGTTGTGGGGTATTTTGTCAGAAAAATTCCGCAAGTGAAATATGTAGGAACTATCATCAGCATGATTATTATGTTACTGCTATTTTTTTTGGGTGTATCGGTGGGGGCAAATGAGCAAGTAGTGAAGAACTTTAGTTCAATTGGTTTCGACGCATTGATCATAACACTTGGTGGAACATTGGGAACGGTACTTTGTGCCTGGTTTGTTTACAAGCGATTTTTCAAAAGAAAGGATAAAAAATCATGAAACAATCGCTTATTTATCTTTTGCTTTTTGCAATTGGTGTAATTCTTGCTTTGTTTGGCTGGATTCCTGAAGCATTACTGAAAGACGATATTTCCAAGTGGATACTTTACGGATTGCTTTTTTTTGTAGGGATACAAATCGGCTCAAGTAAAAATATGTTTACTGCGGTAAAACGATTCGGATTCAAAATCGCTTTAGTTCCCATTGCCACTACGGTAGGAACTTTTGCTGGAGTAGCTATCATAAGCATGTTGCTTCCCGAAAGAAGCCTAAGTGATTGCCTAAGCGTTGGCGCCGGATTTGCCTATTATTCACTATCGAGTATTCTTATTTCCGAATTTCGCGGAGCTGAACTGGGCACCATCGCTTTGCTGGCCAACATAATGCGAGAGTTCATTGTTCTAATTTTCACACCCTGGATGGTAAAATATTTCGGAAAATTATCTCCCATCTGTGCCGGTGGAGCCACAACTATGGACACTACGCTACCTATAATAACAAAATACTCCGGCTCCGATTATGTGGTAGTAGCACTCTTTCACGGAATGATTATCGATTTTTCCGTACCTTTGTGGGTTAGTTTTTTTCTGAGTTTATAAAAGATGAAAGCATTCTTTCTCACCATACTCGTTCTTTATTTAGCCGCTAATGCATACGTGGCAGTTAGAATTTACCAGCTTATCCCAACGAACCTATTAATAAGGGTTATTGTAATAGGTATTTTGGTATTGGGATTTGTAAGTCTGCTTGTTTTTTTCAGGTTCGGCGAATCGATGCCGATAAGAACTGCCGGTTTCTTTTATCAATTCGGCACATCGTGGATGATTGCGTTCTTGTATATTTTCATCCTCTTCCTTTTTGTCGATATATTCAAGATTATCAATTATTTTACGCACATAATCGATAGAGGAAGTGTTCGTGAGATCTTTCATCACAACACACTCACATCTGTTATCGGTTTTGGGTTTGTAGCGTTGATTCTCTTCTTCGGCAATCTTCAGTATCACAACAAAAAACGATCACACATAACCATCAAAACCGACAAGATTGAGAAACCGATAAGAATTGTGGGTGTAAGCGATTTTCATTTAGGTTATACTATTTCGAAGAAAGAACTGAGTAAATGGATTGGGATGATCAATACAGAAAAGCCGGATCTTGTAATTATTGGCGGTGATTTGCTTGACAACCAATTACGTCCTGTATTGCACCATTCTCTCGATACTGAACTGAAAAAGATTAAAGCTCCCATGGGAGTTTACGCCTGCACGGGCAATCACGAATACATATCAGGAATTAAAAACAGCATCGATTTTTACCGTCGCGCCCAAATAACATTGTTGCGCGATTCCGTTATTCACATAAACGGACTAACCATTATCGGCAGAGATGATCAATCGCATAAAAATAGAAAATCATTACCTGAAATAACGAACGGTATTGATAAACAAAATTTCTCTATTCTGCTCAATCATCAGCCTTACAATTTAAACGAAACCGTGCTCGAAAGTATCGATTTCCAATTTTCAGGTCACACACACCGCGGACAGGTTTTTCCGGCCTCACTCATTGCCGATAAAGTTTTCGAACTTTCGCAAGGATATTTGCAAAAAGGAAATACACACTTCTATGTTTCTTCGGGATTAGGAATCTGGGGTGGAAAATTTCGCATCGGAACCCGATCGGAATATTTAGTGTTGGATTTGGTAAATTGACTGATATCAGATGTCTGAGGACTAAAAT
Source organism: Bacteroidales bacterium UBA1035 (assembly GCA_002316835.1). Taxonomy (GTDB): domain Bacteria; phylum Bacteroidota; class Bacteroidia; order Bacteroidales; family Dysgonomonadaceae; genus Petrimonas. The sequence goes on from DCEG01000083.1 coordinate 13,554, forward strand.
TGATAATTCGTAATTGGTAATCAATAATTAGTAATTATTCTTAGTATGCGCTCACTTATTGTCGCACTCATTATACATCTCACGCTCAATGTCCTAATTTTCCTCAAAGGTTGGGACGTTTTTAAAGCACGAAAGGTGTTCCGTATATCTTGGGCAATTGTTTTCGTATTCGAACTTCTGGTCTATATAATTGGATTTATATTTTTTCGTCATCTTCCCTCTCAAATAGTTCATCCAATACGGATGATGGGTACCAGCTGGATGTTTTTCCTGCTTTATCTCGGCGGTTTTGTATTGATATTTGATTTCCTGTATCTGGTGTTCCGAAGGCAGATTGCTCGTCCCAAAGAGCTGCTAAACCAACCCAAAAAGATGAAGTTTTTTGTCTTTATCTCGTCCATTGTGCTGGTTGTCTCCATTATGTATTACGGTGGTTACAAATTTAATAACCCCGAAGTACAGCAAGTGAATATCACCATAAACAAACCTGCTAAAAAAATAGATTCCGTAAGGATAGCGATGATTGGCGATTTGCATTTTGGATATTTGATAAACAGAGACGATGCCCGAAGAATGGTAGATTTAATTTTGGAACAAAAACCCGATTTAATCCTTTTCGTGGGGGATATTCTCGATTCACGCATTGAGCCGATCCTGGAGCAAAAAATCGACGAAGAACTTAGCAGACTACATGCGCCGTTAGGCGTATTTTCCTGTACGGGAAATCACGAATACCGTTTTGAGGCCGAACAGAAAATTGAATTTTTGAACAATGCCGGAATAAAAATGCTTCGCGATTCGGCTGTTCTGATCGATAGTTCATTTTACGTGGTAGGACGCGAAGATTTTGTTTATCCTGACAGGCTTTCGTTAAAAGATATTTTGGCTCAGCAAAATGTGGATATGTCCAAACTCGTCATCGTGCTAAACCACAGTCCGCACGATCTTGACGAAGAAGTCAATGCCGGAGCAGATATCGCTCTATACGGTCATACTCACCACGGACAGGCTTTCCCCGGAAACATTGCTACGCAAATAGCTTTCGAAGTGGCGTATGGATACAAGAAGAAAGGTAACACGCACATTTACGTCACATCAGGATTGGGTCTTGTTGGCCCACAATATCGAGTAGCTACAGTTTCGGAAATAGCGATGCTGAACGTGGAATTTAGACATTAAGAAACTGTTCTAAATTTCCGGGAACACGGTTATAGTGAAAATCCACGGTGCGGATGTACACCAACACTTTTGAGTTTTTCACCTGGTTCAAAAAACTAGAATTATAATCCAATAAAAGAAACGTATCCGAAAACCACATATATATCTGATAATCAATCTGTTAAAATCATGAAGTCTGAAACTTTTACCTTCAAAATGAGGTTCTCCGGGACTTAGCACGATTTCTATTGTTGTTGACATAATTTATTATAATTTCTATGACTAAAACACAACTATAAAAACTATCATGCATTGATCTACAAAAATATCTGTAAAAGGATAATAATATACAAAATGATTTTCAACCTGTCTGAAAGTACATTCTATCGGATCTACTTACTATCAATCAGCGAGTTATAGAATCAAAAAAAAGTCTCTATCCTTGCAGTCTTTTTCGAAGTAACTTGATAAACTTTTCAAATTCTGCAATATCACAAATAAAAACGATATGTCTGTAAACATAATTTTCTGAAAAACTTATGCCAAATGTTTGTTTACTAATATCAATTCCTTAAATTTGTTCAAAGAAAAATATTTTAAGAAAAGGTAATGCCACTGCTATAATTTATCCGTTATAAACTAAAGTCCTTAGATTTAATAGAAGATAAAGAAATTGGCTTACGGAGCTGTTTTGAGACAAAAGGCAAACTTTAACCTATTCTTTAAACCGTTCCGGATACTTTTATTAAAAAATACAAAACGACAATTTATAATATACTCATAACAGTTAATTTTTAGTTATCCCGGCAAATGATAGTAAGAAATCTAAAAACTCACAATATTTAATTTTAAACAAGCTCTTCATCGATGAAAAAACTACTTTCTATCCTCACGATCAGCCTGGCGATCATCAGTGTTTCAGCAATGGATGACGCTCGCATGTTACGTTATCCGGATATCAACGGTAACCTTATATCATTTGTTTATGCAGGCGATATTTGGTCAGTCCCCACCACAGGAGGAACAGCCAAACGACTAACATCGCACGAAGGAATCGAACTTTTTCCTAAAATCTCTCCAGACGGCAAATGGATTGCTTTCTCGGCAGAATATTCCGGCAGCCGACAAATCTGGATAATGCCTGCTGAAGGCGGTGCTGCCCGCCAACTCACATTTTACAATTCAGAAGGTGTAATGCCGCCTCGAGGTGGTTTCGATAACGTAACGCTCGACTGGACGCCCGACAGTAAACGTGTTCTCTTTCGTGGCAATCGCACAACATTTGGCGACCGGAACGGAAAATATTTCACGGTTAGCATCGATGGTGGATTTGAGGAACCACTACCTATCGTGAACGGTGGCTTTGCCTCTTTTTCACCTGATGGTACACAACTCTGTTTCACACCTGTTGACCGCGAATTCCGTACATGGAAACGCTATAAAGGAGGACGCGCAACAGAGCTTTGGACTTATAATATCAAAAAAAACACATCGGAACAGATCACGAAATGGACCGGAAGTGACCAATGGCCCACGTGGCATGGCGAAAATATTTTTTACGCATCTGACCAAGATACACGACTGAACATCTGGCGATACAACACGCGCACTAAAGAAAACTTGCAACTGACGCACCATAAAGATTTCGACGTAATGTGGCCTTCAGGCAATAACGGAAAACTGGTGTATGAAAACGGTGGGTTCCTCTATGTCATGGATTTGACATCAGGAACATCCAACAAGATCAGCGTTTCTATCAACTATGATAACCCCAATCTTCTGCCCTATTTCCGCAACGTTAGAGATTTTATAGGAAGATTTTCACTTTCACCATCCGGAAAAAGAGTTCTGTTGGAAGCACGGGGCGACATTTTTTCGATACCGGTGGAAAGCGGTGAAATCGAAAATTTAACTAACACGCAGGGTATTCGTGAAGTATTTCCCGTTTGGTCTCCTGATAGTAAACAAATTGCCTACTTTTCCGATGCAACGGGTGAATACGAAATGTACCTGCTCGAAAACCGAAAAGGCGCTCAGCCCAAACAGCTTACAAAGAACTCAAGAGCATGGAAGAATGCGGCAGAATGGTCGCCAAACAGTAAGCATCTGGCATACAGTGACCGTACAATGACATTGTGGCTGGTAGATGCTATTACAGGTAAACAAACCGCAATTGATGAAGCATCAGCCGAAGAAATTAGTGATTATTCCTTTTCTCCCGACGGTGATTGGGTAGCTTACAGTAAATCGTCACCTAACTACCAATCGGCGCTGTGGGTTTACCAGATTTCAACCGGAAGAAGAACGCAACTGACCGATGCACAGTTCTCTGACGGGAATCCGGCTTTCAGCCGTGACGGGAAATTCCTATTTTTCGTTTCGAACCGTGATTTCAACCTGTCTTTCAGCAGTTTTGAATTCGACTATCTTTATAACAATGCCGGAAAAATTTTTGCTGTTCCGCTACGAAACGATGGCTCAACGCTCACAACCTACAAAAACGATACAGAGACGCTCATAGAAGAAAAAACCGTTCCGGCTGAACCCGATGACAAAAGCAAATCGGCTGTCAAGATACAAATCGATTTCGATAATATTCAAAATCGCATCGTAGCGTTGCCCGTTTCAGCCGGGAGTTACCGTATCATCGGAGCTGTAGACGAAGGTTTGTTATTTGCTGCTGAGAACAAAATCATGCGTTACGACATCAAAAATGAGAAGACCGAAGAAATCTTGGATGGAGTTGGCAATGGCATATTAACTGCCGATGGAAAGTCTTTTATCTATCGTTCAGGCAACGATTACGCTGTAGCAAAGAATCAGCCCGGACAAAAAGCGAATTCCTCGAAAATTGATTTATCGAACCTTACTATGAAAATAGAACCACGGCAAGAGTGGAATCAGATATATGCCGATGCTTTTCGTATTTTTCGCGATTATTTCTATGTAAACAACCTACACGGAGTAGATTGGGAAGGAATTCAGAGAAATTATGGTGAAATGCTGCCGCATGTGCCAAGTCGTTTCGATTTGGATTACATTCTGAACGAAATTGTGAGCGAAACCAATACCGGACACGCTTATGTTGATTGGGGAGATATTTCCCGTGTTGAGAGAATAAACGGTGGTTTACTCGGGGCCGAATTGGAAGCCGATTTGCAAGCAAAACGATACAAAATCAAGAAAATCTATCCGGGTGAAAATTGGAACGAAAGCCGCCGTTCACCTCTTACCGAAACCGGAGTAAACATAAAGGAAGGCGATTATATAATCGCCATAAACGGCAGAGACCTCACCACCGACTCAAATCCATACGAATTGCTGGAAAATCAAGGCAACAGACGTGTGGAGCTGACTGTAAACAATTCACCATCCACATCGGGGACACGAATATCAGTAGTAAAGACCATTACTAACGAGCAGGAATTACGCTACATGGATTGGGTGCAGGAACGTCGTGCGATGGTAGATAAGCTTTCGGGCGGACGCATCGGCTACATCCACGTACCCAACACTTCTGTAGAAGGAAACCGCGAATTGTTCCGTGGAATGTACGCATTCAATGATAAAGATGCGCTTATTATTGACGATCGCTACAATGGCGGAGGATTTATTCCCGACCGGATGATTGATTTGCTTAATCGCCGTACGCTGGTTTATTGGCATCGAAACGGACTCCCGCAACCTATGAAAACACCCGGGATAGCGCACGATGGGCCAAAAGTGATGCTTATCAACGGATATTCGTCTTCGGGCGGCGATGCTTTCCCGTATTTCTTCCGTAAGACGGGTGAGGGGAAGCTTATCGGAACACGCACATGGGGAGGATTAGTCGGTATTTCAAGAAATGCAAGCCTCGTGGATGGCGGATATATTTCCGTACCCATTTTTGGCATTTACGATAAAACCGGTGAATGGATCATCGAAGGAATCGGTGTATATCCCGATATCGAAGTAGTCGATCGCCCTGAAGAATTGGCCAAAGGCAACGACCCGGGTATCGAAAAAGCAGTGGATGTGTTGCTTGATGAACTCAAGCTAAATCCACCTAAGCCCATTACCGCTCCGACGCCACCAGACAGGTCAAAATGGATTGAAGTGGAGATAAAATAATATGTACTTCGTGTGATAGTGTATTTGGCGGTAGGTACTTCGCACGATAAGCTTCGCTTACAAGTACATATTTAAGATGCAGATATTGGTAGTATCCGGGAGATAAAAGCTTGAAACTCCATTGAGAATCGTATAAGGAGTATGCTATCTTCTGTAATATGGAGTGAACATTAATGTTTAGTAAATCACTATACATATTCTTCTGTTTCTCAGTTTTAATTGTTCGTGTAAGTAGGAAAATGAAGATCAGCCTGCAAATGAAGTATTGAAATTAGTACAAAGCAATTTTAGATCAGCCTATTATCAAATATTTTTCTTTGATTTTGATGTGTATTTCAAAATGTTGATTATCTTTGGAAACACTTCTGTCTTTCATCTCTTCTATTAGTCTAAACCATCTGTAAATTAATTTGTTGTAACATAAAATAAAAAACTATGGACAAGCGTGAATTTATTAAAAGAAGTATTGTCGGTGCTGTAGCTATTGGCGCATCGGGAGCAGTTTCTCCAGCGTTTGCCGATACCACAGCTAAACCGAAAAAGACCAAAACATTGAAAAGAAAACTAGGTAAAACCGGATTTGAAGTTTATCCGGTAGTTTATGGCGGAATTGTATCTATGCAAGACGGACAAAAGGCCTCGGATAACTACGTTGCATGGGCATTGGACCGGGGAATCAACTACTTCGATGTAGCGCCCAGCTACGGGGATGCAGAAGAAAAACTCGGACTTTCCTTGAAACCTTTCAGAAAGGACAATTATCTGGCTTGTAAAACCACACAGAGGCTGAGAGAAGGAGCCGAAAAAGAATTCGAAAAATCATTGCAGCTATTGCATACCGATTACTTCGATGTTTTTCAGTTGCACAGCATCACCACTCCGAAAGATGTGGAACAAATTTTTGGCCCGAACGGTATTATGGAAATGATCGAGAAAGAGAAACAGCGCGGTCGTATCCGTAAAGTAGGTTTTTCTGCACACTCGCAGGAGCAGGCAATCCGCGCGATGTCGATGTATAATTTTGACACGATTATGTTTCCCACCAACTGGCAAATGATCAAAATAGATGGATGGGGAGCCGGAGCCGTGAACGAAGCCAAGAAACGTGGAATGGGCGTACTGGCCATAAAAGGATTAATACATCGTCGCTGGATGGAAAACGAGAAAAAAGATTCCCGATATCAAAAATCGTGGTGCAAACCTATCGATGTAGAAAATCGTGAACTTGGGGTGGCAGCTCTGAAATTCACTTTTCAATCTGGAGCAGACGTGATTATTCCTCCGGGTGATTTCCGTAATTTCTCATTCTGCGTAGATAATATCGAAGAAATTTTAGATAGTCCGTTGACTAAAAAGGAGCGAAGCCTCCTTGACAACGAATTTTTGGCAGTAAAAGATTATCCGTTCTTCGATCCGAGAACATAAGTTTGTGATACTGTTAATGGGAGTGTATCAAAGGTGATTCTCAAAATTAATATGTCATCCTGAACGAAACTATAGTGAAGTGAAAGGTCTTTACTCCATTATTAAAAACAGATTCTTCACCTCGTTCAGAATGACAAAAGAAGTTGTTTTGATTTTTGATACATTCTCGTTTTTTTTGAATATTAACCCGGACATACTAAATTAAACACCTATATACCAACATGAAAAAAGTTATTGTTATTATTATGACCATACTTTTAACCGGTAATGTTTCATTCTCACAAAACAAAATAGGCAATGAAACTGAAGCTCAAAAGAAGGAACGGATGCAATGGTGGACAGATGCCAGGTTTGGGATGTTTATCCATTGGGGATTGTACGCTCTGCCAGCCCGTCACGAATGGGTAAAAAACAGGGAAAGAATTACAACCGAACAATATCAGAAATATTTCGAAGAATTTAATCCGGTAAACTACGACCCCGTGAAATGGGCAAAAGCGGCCAAAGCGGCAGGAATGAAATATGCTGTATTGACGTCAAAGCACCATGAGGGCTTTTGTCTGTTCGACTCAAAATATACCGATTATAAAGCTACAAAAACCAAAGCTAACAGAGACCTGGTGAAAGAGTTTGTAGATGCTTTCAGGGCCGAAGGGCTAAAAGTGGGTTTCTATTATTCGCTTATAGACTGGCATCATCCCGATTTCACTATCGACAGAGTACATCCGCAACGTGTGGCAACATCTGCTGAATATGCTCCCTTAAATGCAGGTAAAGATATGAACCGTTATCGCACGTATTTACAGAACCAAATTAAAGAACTGTTGACAAATTACGGTAAAATTGATATTCTGTGGCTGGATTTCTCTTATCCCGGACAAGACGGAAAAGGCAGGGATGACTGGGGCTCCATCGAGTTGCTTAAAATGATTCGAAAATTACAACCGGGAATTATCGTCGATAACCGTATGGATCTGAATGATTACTCGGACGGTTACGATTTTGAAACTCCCGAGCAAGTGTCTCCTGCGGAGTTAGCTAAATACAAAGGAAAATACTGGGAAACGTGTCAGACATTTTCAGGTTCGTGGGGATATTATCGTGACGAAACTACCTGGAAAACGCAGAAACAATTGTTGGATTTGCTTATAACTTCCACTGCAAATGGTGGTAATCTGCTTCTAAACGTAGGTCCTACGGCAAAGGGAGAGTTCGATTACCGGGCCGTGGATGCACTAGAAAAAATGGGTTACTGGATGGGCGGCAACAGCGAATCTATTTATAATTGCACCTATGCCCCCGACGAATTTTCAGTTCCACAAAATGTAAATGCCAGGCTTACTTATAATCCGCAAGCTAAAAAACTGTATCTGCATCTTTTCGATTATCCTTCTGAAAGTAAAATAACATTACCGGGATACGCCGACAAAGTAAAATATATTCAATTGCTGAACGATTATTCGGAAATTCAATTTCAGCAGAACAACAACAATTTAATTCTTGACTTGCCCCGACAAAAACCCCCATACGAAGTAACCGTTGTGGAATTGATCCTGAAATAGATAAGATGTGATTTCATCCGACATCTGAGGTATCTCTGACTGTCAAAAATGAATAATTCACGGAAAGCTTTATCCGCTTTCCGTGAATTATCTTTTTTAACACTGCTACTTTAAACTATTCTATAAATTAATTTGTTACTATGACTCACAGCAACAAACAAATAGACCTATGAAGTATTTTAACATTTTAGCAATTATGGTGCTGGCACTATTTTTCGCGTCTGCCTCTTGCGAAGAACAAAAGGATAGTCAGAAAGAGGAGAACGTTGAAACTCCAATTGCACAGAAACCACAAGCAGGAACTTTACCTCCGGTAGAAACGCAAAAAGCAAACACGAATTACACTCCGGCTTTTGAAGGACAAACACGAATTGCAGGCGTAAAAACCGAAACTCCTTACGAGGTTACTGTTCTGTCATCCGAATTATCAAAGCCATGGGCTGTTACAACACTTCCTGACGGAAGATTAGCGATTACCGAAAAGGCAGGAAACATGCGAATTGCAACCAAAGAGGGTTCACTCAGTCCAAAGATTACCGGTTTTCCGGCGGTTGACGATCGCAATCAAGGAGGATTGCTAGATGTAGCACCTGCCCCCGATTTCGAAACCAGCAGAATGCTATATTTCACTTTTGCCGAAAAAACGGCCCAAGGTTCGCTTACAGCGGTGGGGAAAGGAAAATTATCGGCCGATGAAACAAAAATTGAAAATTTCCAGACAATTTTCAGGGCTATTCCTTATTTCGATAACAGTATGCACTTCGGAAGCCGGATCGTTTTCGATAAAAACGGTAACATTTTCGTTTCCACCGGCGAGCGATCAGATCTAAAAACAAGACCTAATGCACAGCTGCTCAGTACCGGTCACGGAAAAGTAATTCATATTACTACAGAAGGAAAACCTGTTGACGGAAATCCATTTATCAACACCGAGGGTGCATTACCGGAAATATATTCCTACGGACACCGTAATGCTCAGGGACTGGATATACATCCCGTTACTCAGGAGCTTTGGCTATCGGAAATGGGGCCGCGAGGCGGCGATGAAATCAACCTGATAAAACCCGGGAAAAATTACGGCTGGCCGACCATTACCTACGGAATAGAATACAGCGGACAAGCCATCAGCAACGGTGCCACGCAAAAAGAAGGATTGGAACAGCCTGTATATTACTGGGATCCGGTTCTTTCGCCCAGCGGAATGGCGTTTTATTCCTCCAACGCAATCCCCGAATGGCAAAACAATCTGTTTATCGGCGGGCTAAACAGCAAACATATTGCCAGGATTGTTTTGAAAGATAACAAAGTGATTGGCGAAGAACGATTACTCGTCGGTGAGAACCAGCGATTCCGCGATGTCGGTGACGGAAAAGACGGCGCACTGTATGCCGTTACCGATGAAGGGCGGCTTTACCGGATAGCGAAGAAGTAAACAAAAAGCGGATTAATCATCCGCTTTTTTTATCCGGACTCATTATTATTAATGAGTTTATCTTCCAAAATCATCATTTTTGGGGATTGCTTTACATCAGTTGTCTTGGTATTTTTGTGAGTTACTCACAAAGTAAAAGACAAAAGTAATGAACAACAAGACATTAGATACAAAGCATGGCCACTGGATTCTGGCCAAAATGGGCAAAAGAGTGCTTCGTCCCGGAGGAAAAGAACTCACATTAAAATTAATCGATAATCTCAATATACAAAACAATCACGATGTAGTGGAATTCGCACCCGGAATAGGATTCACGGCCTCCCTTGTGCTGCAGAAAAAACCTAACACATACATAGGCATTGAACTAAACGAAGAAGCCACTCAAAAATTAAGAAAACTAATAAGTGGTGCAAACCGAAAAATAATCAACGCCAATGCAACTGAAACTACGCTTCCTGAAAATTCTGCCGATGTAGTCTATGGCGAGGCCATGCTCACAATGCAGTCAGACCAAAAAAAATCAGCTATTGTAAAGGAAGCGTACCGGATTTTGAAAAAAGGTGGTCTGTACGGTATCCACGAATTGAGTTTATTTCCTGATGATTTAGCCGACAACTCGAAAAACGATATCAAAAAGGGATTAATGCAAAGCATTCAGGTAAATGCACGGCCGTTAACAGAAAAAGAATGGGTTTCCATCCTTGAAAACGAAGGATTCAGAATAATGCGTATCGAAAAAAATCCGATGACGCTACTCGAACCCCAACGAATTATTGACGACGAAGGCTTTTGGAGATTCTGCAAAATAGTATTCAATATTCTGACTCATCCAAAAGAACGAAAACGAATTCTCGAGATGCGCAAGGTTTTCAGAAAATACAAAAACCAGATGGCTGCCATAGCCATTGTGGTGGAAAAGTAATCACACACTTTATTCGAGATTATTTATTAGTGGGCTGAGACTTTTTTGAGCACTTACAAAGTTCACTACAAAAAACCTTCGAAAACCCGGTTTTAAGTGGGGGTACCCACCTTTTCCCTTCGCGCTTCGAGGTAAAAGGTGGGTCGCTGAAGATAAGCAGGTGGGGTACACCACCCCGATAGCTGAAACGACGAAGGTATTGGGGTGGGTCGATGCACCAAAAAGCTCCGCCGTTGAAGGGTAGCGGGTGGGTCTATATACCTATTGAGGTGGGTACCCCCACCCCTATAGGTACCCTAACCCAGCTTTTAAGCAGAGAAATTAAAGTCGGAGACGCAAAAGGTTACTTTTATTGGAAGTAGAAAGGGGACTATTCTTCTTTAATTCGGTTTTGGTTTTTAGTCGTTAAGGGAATTTGCTACTTTTGTGGGATGAGGAGGTTGATAAGATTACGTATATCCTATTTAGATCCATCCGATAAATATTCTAAATAAAAATAGACATGAAATATAAAGCCGTATTTATTGACGTGGACGGAACTTTACTGACGGATGATTTGAAAATTTCCGAAGGCACAAAGGATATTATAAAAAGATTACACGCGGAGAATATACTCATTGTCATTGTAACGGGCAGGTCGCCCTCGTCTTCATTATACTACTACAAAGAGCTTGGACTCATTAACAACCCGATTGTATGCTTAAACGGAGCACTTGTAATTAAAAACGACACAATCCTTCACGAAAAAGTAATACAAAAAGAAGATTGTCTTATTATCTTAAACGAAGCCTGGAATTTTAAAATTAACATCAGCCTGTATCACCATTACGATAGGTTTACGGAACAAATGGATGATTGGATAAAACAGGAAATAGCAATTACAAACACAACTGTAAAGCAGCGAAGTTTTGCAGAATTATTAGAAAGTAATTTCAATCCCAATAAAATATTGTGTATGGGTGATCCTGAAGAAATCAGTCAATTTGAAGATCATTAAAAAAAAACACAAGGATTACGGCATATGAATATTTTTAAATCCAAGGATACCTATCTTGAGATTGTTAACACAAATACTTCAAAAGCTCGGGGAATAAAACATCTGATAGATATTTACAATATTCACGAGAGCGAAATCATCGCTATTGGTGACAATTACAATGATATTGAGATGCTAAAATTTGCAGGTACAAGTATTGTTATGGGCAACGCTCCCGAAGAAGTGAAAAAATTTGCTGCCATAGTAACAGATACCAATAACAAAGATGGGATAAAAAAAGGCTTTGGAATCTTTGTTTCAGTGATAACCTGATTTCAAATTGAAAATAATAAACGGCAGCAACATATTAAGGCTGCCCGGTTTGGGCAGCCTTAAATTTTCATACATCTCTAAACACGTTACTCCATCGAATGAATGCCGAAGATATTACCTTCGGTATCTTCGCAAAGAGACATAAAACCGTGCTCTCCGATGGACGATTTGGGTTGCACCACTTTTCCGCCGGCGGCTTCTGCCCTGCCCTCTTCCACCGAACAATCGAGTGAACTGAAATAGACAATCGTGCTGTTTCCACCGCTCGGATACCCTTCCATCTGCACCAAAGCACCGCTGGCGCCTGGCAAATCTTCCATCGAGAACGGGAAAGCCACCATTTTCATATTGTTATCCTCCGCCGTTTCTGTCGGGTCGGCCAAATCGGTCAATTCCACCCGGAACACTTCTTCGTAAAACTTTTTGGCCCGAGCTATGTCCTGCACATAAATTTCGAACCATCCCACCGCGTAATATTTCCTGTTTCCCATTTTATTGTTGATTTTGACTGTTGTAATTAATCATCCAGTATACGCCGAATTTATCTTTCAGGCTGCCGAAGTAGTCACCCCAAAACTGGTCTGCCATAGGCATTTCCACTTCACCGCCCTGAGATAAAGCTCCGAAGAGGCGGTCAGCTTCCTCTCTGCTTTCGGGGAAAATGCTGATGTAATTATTGTTTCCCTGTACAAAAGGTTGTCCAGGCATGGTGTCAGAACCCATTAAGATATCATTACCAATGGGCAATGATACGTGCATTACCAGATCCTTGGCTTCTTCGGGAACTTCCATACCTTGCATGTCTTTCATTTTGTATATACCGCCCAGAAACTCTCCACCGAAAACGGATTTGTAAAAATTAAATGCTTCTTCGGTTCTGCCATCAAAATTGAGATAGGGATTTAATTTTGCCATGTTTTTGATTTTTAAATTGTTATGAATTAATTACACAATGATTGCTCATCGATTATATTTTTCCATATGCGCAATTCGGTTTGAAACCGCAATGCGCATTCTTAGGAATTTCCAAATTATCACCACGCAATACCGTAATCTTCGCCGTGATTGCTGCTTCCACCGCGCATGGTTTTATTTTTCTGATCGAAGTAAATCGCGTTGATGGGCCCGCTTGTGCGTTCGGAAAACTGAAGGGAATATCCCATTTCGGTTAATTTTTGCCGAACCGAATCGGGCGTTTGCGAATGCAGCAGAATTTGTCCTGCTCTTGGACTGCGGTCTTCGGTTTTTGTGCCACCCAGCGATAACCACAACTGGTTGGAATTGATGTTTGCTGCTTCGGCAGCCTGTTGCGTATTCATTCCGAACTCCACCGCATTCAGGAAAAACTGCAACAGGTTTTGATCCTGCGTATCGCCACCCTGCACGGCAAAGGCCATCAGGGGTTTTCCGTCTTTCATCGCGAGGCTGGGTGTGAGCGTCACTCTCGGACGTTTGCCCGGCGCCACCACGTTGAAGGGATTCAGGGTTTCATCAAGGACAAAACTTTGCATCCGCTGGCTTAACCCAATGCCCGTGTTTCCGGCAATATAAGCGGGAATCCAACCACCGGAAGGCGTGATAGAAACCACCCAGCCTTCAGCATCGGCGGCAACAACTGTTGTTGTTCCCCTATGTAGTCTGTCCTGATAAAGAGAATCGGGAGAAAGAAACGAAACAACATCGTGCTTGGGAACAAAATCCCTATTATTGCCTGGATTTTGGTCAAATCCACGCTCTTTCAGAATTTTTGTGAAAGGATTTTTCTTTCCTTCAAAAGGATAAGGATCGCCTGGGCCAACCAAAGGATTGTTTTTGTCACTCCACATTTCCGATGCTCGTTTTCGTGAATATTCTTTGCTCAACAACCCTTTTATGGGAATATCAGAATTAAAATAAGGATCCCCATAATAAAAATCACGGTCAGCAAAAACCATATTCATGGTCTGATACACGGTGTGAATATATTGTGAGCTGTTATATCCCATTTTTTTTAAATCGAAGTTCTCAAGAATATTCAGGCTTTGCAGTAACGCCGGGCCTTGTGTCCAAGATTGCAGCTTATATACATCAATTCCTTTGTAGTTCGTGTGTAATGGTTCTTCTTCTATTGGTTTCCACCGGGCAAGATCTTCCATCGTAAACAATCCACCCTGTTCACGCGTGCTTCGGACTATTTCTTTAGCTATATCTCCTTTGTAAAATCGGTCATAAGCCGCCATAATGGCCTCTTTTCGGGTTTTGCCCGCTTTCAACGCCTGTTGCTCGGCATCCACCAGTTTTTGCAGAGTTTTCGCCAGGTCTTCCTGAACGAAAACCTCACCCGCTACTGGTGTTTCTTTCTCTTCACCGGGCTTGGTGATAAAAACTTCTTTACTGTATTTCCATTGCTTCGATCGCTCTTTGTTTCTCGCCACACTCGTTTCGAAAGGCACATCCACCGGAAAACCTTTCGCCAGCTCGATAGAGGGGGCTAACACTTCTTTCAGACTCATCGTGCCGTAATTGGCGAGCATGTAGCACAAACCGCCCACCGTACCGGGTGTGACGGCAGCCAGCGGGCCGTATTCGGGCGGGAAATTATATCCCTGTTTCTTGAAAAAATCGGACGTAGCTCCGGTAGGCGCAACGCCAAGGCTATTGATGGCAATTACTTTTTTCGTTTTCGGGTTATAGATCAAGGCTTGTGTTTCACCGCCCCAGCTTAACACATCCCACAGCGTGCAGGTAGCGCCCAGCATGGCGCAGGCAGCGTCCACCGCATTCCCACCCTGCTGAAAGATCATGGCACCTGCCGATGCACCAAGGCTTTTCCCGGTAATAGCCAGCCAGTGTTTGCCATGCAACTCGGGCTTTTGGGTTCGCTGCGAAAAGATGGCGGATGATAATAAGAGAAAAAAGAGTATTAACTTATACTTCATTTTCGAGGTATGCTTTCAATCCTTTCAAGATATCTGTCCAGCCGGCAGTGTAGCTTTCTTCGGTGAAATATTTGCTACCTTCGTCGAGAAAGCTTTTCGCTCCTTCGTGCGTAAGCACAACGGTAGTTGAGTCTTCTTCGGGAACGAGTTCCCACGTGAGCGTGGATGTTCCTGTACTGTGTCCGGGATGTTCCCAGGTGTGTTTCAGTTTTTCGTAAGGAATCACTTCGAGTATTTCGAACAGGTGACGGAAATTGTGCTCGCCGTCTTCGTCTTCAAATGAAACGACGAAGTCGAAAATCTTGCCTTCTGTTGCTTCGAAATTCGAAATATCGAAATACCAGTTCCGCATTTCTTCGGGTTGAGTGAGTGCCTTCCACACCCTTTCAACACTTGTATTGATGGAGATTTCTTTTTTTAGCATAATTATTTCAATTGTTATACGGTTATTATTCAATAGGCCCCTTCCTGCATTATTCCGATCACCGCACCCGAAGGGTCTTTCAACAACGCGTAAAATAATTCGCCTTCCTCGTTTTTGGTTTCTTTCAATACTGAACCGTCCATATTCTTACACGTTTCGATGCTTTTTTGCACGTTTTCGACCGTGAAATAAACAATCCACTGCGAAGGTAAATCGATGTTCACACCCCGTTTGTGGCAAACTCCTCCAATACCGTCGCCGTTTTTGTTTACCATGGCATAATCGGCATACGTGCCATTTTCGTCCTCCATCGGCACTTCCTGCACCGTCCACCCGAATACCTGCGAATAAAAATCCTTCAATTCATCCGCATTTTCCACTGCTATATCTGTCCACATATTAAATATTTATTTTTTTGATGATTTTGCAATTTTATTAAAGTCGAGGCATAGATTTACCCAATACAAAAGATCAGCGTCGGACGCTGTTCCCTCGGGATTCACGTCGCAGTATCCTTCGAGTTCACGACCTTTCATGATGGTAGGCTGATAACCTTTTCTCTTCGATACTTCCTTTTGAAGTGCCGGATTGAAACGGCACATCAGATCATCTCCGCCTACGTTTATGCACATTTTATCGTTGACGAGAAACGCCAATCCTCCGAACATTTTCTTTTCGGTAACGTTCTTTTCGAATTTGAGAAGTTCGCGTACTCTGCCTGCCAGTTCCTGATTGTAAGCCATATCCGATTCGTTCTTTTAGATGGTTGATTCGGCCGTTTCTTTCAATATTCTTATATCCGGCTTCTTCATTTTCAGCACCTCTTCCATCACTTTGGACGATTTTTTCATCCATTCGTCCAACTGCGCGGGAACAATTTGCCAACTAATACCGAATTGATCTTTCAACCATCCGCACATGCTTTCCTCGCCACCGTTGGACGTGAGCACGTTCCAATAATTATCAATTTCTTCCTGATAATCGCATTCCACTACCAGCGAAACACCTTCGGAAAAATTGAACTTGTGCTCTAACGAACTGTCCATCATCATTAACAGGTAATCGTTTATGAGAAACTCGCCGTGCTGCACACTGGTTTCGGATTCGCCGCTTGACGCATCGTAATGCATAATGCCACGCATAACCGAGTTGGGGAAAAGCGATGTGTACAAATTAGCGGCTTCAGTAGCCTTGCCGTTTTGTGCACCGGTAAACATCAATGTAGGGACTAATTTCTGTATAATATGGCTTTCGTCACGCGCCGTGTACAATTGCCACGAAACACCGTATTTATCCTGTACCCAACCATAATTTGGGCTGAAAGGATACTCGTCCAACGGCATCATTGACTCGCCCTCGGCGATGAATTTCTCCCAGATAGTCTCTACTTCGCTTTCAGACATCGTAAGAAACATAAGCGAAATGGACGGATTAGGCTTAAAGATATCGCCGCCGTTGAGCAGCATCAGTTTTTGGCCGAACATTTCGAGCATAACCACCACCGGATTTTCGCCCGATATCTTGGTGTCGGGAAACGTGTTGCAGTAAAAATCGGCCATTTCGCGAGCGTTATGGTTGCACCAGATGCAGGGGTAAATGGAGTTATTCATTTTATTTTTTCTTTTGATTTTCGATGGACATTGCCTTGTAAAGAATTATTTTGCGGAGCAACTGCATTGGAATCGGCTTGTCGTAAGGCAATTGGATAGTGCCTTTTGTAGTTTTATATTCCGAAAGTTCGTCTTTAAACGCCTGGTTGGATTCGGGCGTGGCGTAAAAGCCGATGTGATTTTTGAACGCAGCAAAGTACGACAGTATTTTGCCTTTGTATTTGAACGCAGGCATCTGATAACTGATGGATTCAACCGCATCGGAAATAGTGTCATGAACGAGTTTTCTGATATCCTTTAGTCTCTCCTGCACATCGGGCTCGAAGCCGGCGATGTATTGATCGATGTTTTCGAAAGATGTAGTTGCCATAATTACTGATTTTCAGCGTACTTTGTGAAATTATTCATTATATTTTGCCAGCCTTGCTGTTGTATTTCGAGTGGTGTTTAAGCATCCGCTTCAAAGATTTCTGTAATCAATGTTCCTTCCGGATCCTCTTCAAATGTTACCGAAACCTTCCGGCCATCATCCAATGTGTATTTTAATTCTTTTCCTTGTTCGATTTTTGTATAGACACCGGAAAAATCGAATCCGACACCTCCATCTTTCGCCTCCATGCGACACGTGAACTTTCCGCCTTCACGAAAATCACTCTCCGCGCTTGGACAATGCCATTCGGGGAGGGCAATATTCCATTGTCTAAGATGTTCAGGAAGATTAAAATAATCCCAAACCTGTTCTATGGGCTTTTTCACATAGGTAGTTACAGTAATTTCTTGAGCCATGGTTTTTAATGTTTAGTCAAACCCAATCGGGTTGTTGTTTTAATAATATTTGTCTATTCCACCGTGACCGATGATTCTTTTGTTTTGCTTGGTCATCTTCAACAGATTGGCAAGTCGTTTTTCAAAAATATCAGGGCGTATCCTGGCATCGTGAACGAATGATATACGGATGCGCTTGTAAGATTCTGAGAATTGCTGAAAGTTTTGCCATGTTTCCTCGTCGGCTTGTAATGCTGCGAGAATATCCGATGGATAAACAAATTTTTCAGACAAAATGTTTGCTACTCTTTCGCGTATTTCGGGGTTTAACAAATTGTTTTCAGCAAGCCATCGAAGTCGTTCTTTGTTCGGCTGTGAGTATGTGCTCTTCGGATTTCGAGGCGTAAATCGCTGAGCAGCATGCGTCTCATCGTACTTTTTCATTGTACTGTCAATCCATCCAAAACACAGTGCCTCCTCCACTGCATCGTTGTACAAGATACACGGTTTTCCAGTGGATTTATTGGGGTAAATGAGCCAAATCTCTTTCTCGGTACGAAAATTATCTAATAACCATTTGCGCCAGTCTTCACGTGAATCGAAATATAATGTTTTTGTTATTTCCATTTTTTAATGTGCTGAGATTTTCAGATGAAAATTTACTCGGAGCTTAGAGATAAGAGTTTCGATAGCGTATTGAAATTACGAGTGGTAGCATCTATCTTCAATTTTCTTTCTAGAAAATTATTGTTGAGTTTGGTCTCGGCTGCACTACCCGGAATAAACAGGTAGATAGCATGCATTGTAAAAATAAACTTATCGTTACCAAAATTCTGTTCTTGTAATTTTATTACCAAATCTTGATCGGGAATATCGTTTGAAAGCGTAAAGAAAACTCGAGAAATATCATACTCTTCACCAAAAGGATTTTCATTCAATACCCGCTGAATTTCTTGTGGTATTTTCACGATTATTTTCAAGTCGGCACCTATGTTTTCTTTGATTATTTTATTTACTTTCTCTGCTACTTCTTTGGCAGAAAGTCTGGTATTGAGAATCACATTTCCGCTCTGAATCCACGTTTGCACGTTTGTGAAATCTTTATCACAGGAAAGTAGTTGGCGCAGTTGTGCCATTGGCACGCGATTTTTCCCACTGGGTGTTACTCCGCGGAGGAGCACAATGTATGTCTTCATATTTTGCAGCACTTAAGAATACACCTCTCAGACCGGTAATCCGCCATATATTGGACACCGTAGGTCAGAGAGTATAATTTTTTTGTTTCCTTTTCTTATCTTCTTTTTCTTTCATAGCTTTGAGAGCGGCTTTGATGGCTTTCTCTGAAGTATCGTACTCGAAATTATAACCGGCATCCTGAATTTTCTGTGATGAAATGCGACTTCCACCCAGAATCATATCTGCGGCTTCTCCCATAATCAGGCGCATAAAAAATGATGGTATATTAGGCATGAAGAATGGTCGTTTCATCGCCTTTGCCAGCGTATGCATAAAATCGGCATTGTTGATGAATTCAGGTGAAACAGCATTATACACACCTTGCATATTGGTATCTTCAATCGCTTTCAGGTACAAGCGACAAAGATCCTCTATATGAATCCACGTAAGGTATTGATTACCGCTTCCGATGGGTGCGCCCAACCCGAAACGGGTGGGAAGAACCATCTTTCTGAACGCGTCACTGTTTTTTGAAATTACAAATGCGGTACGCAAAATAACCGTTCGAACATCAAGTTCTTGCTGAAATTCAAGAGAGGCATCCTCCCATTTACGGCATGTACGGCTCAGAAAATCGCTTTCGTTAGGGTTGTCTTTTTCGGTGTAAATATTATCGGTGATTTTTATGCCGTAAAACCCTACTGCAGATGCAGATATAAAAGCCTCAGGTTTTTTATCCATCGATCTAACGGTGTCGAGTAAAAGCTGTGCAGTTTGTACGCGGCTCTCCACGATGCTTTGCTTTTTGAGCCTTGTCCACGAATCTTCTCCAATATTGGAGCCCGCCAAATGGATAATTACATCAGCTTGTTCAATGGCTTCCTTATCAATTTCGTTTCGTTGATAATCCCATCTGTATCTGGGAATTTCGGCTTTTATATATCGCTCTCGGCTAAGCCAAATCACTTTATATCCTTTTTCGATAAGTAATCTCGACAGCTTTCTTCCTACCAGACCCGAACCGCCTGTTATTAAAATTGTTTTCATTGCTGTGTAACTAGTTTAATGATAAACAAATAAAGACGGCAATTGGTTGCCGTCTTTATCAATAATTTTTTTAAAGGTTGTTTATAATACGTCTTTGATTTCGGGAGTTTTGGCAAAAACCGCTTTAGCAAATGGACATAATGGCAAAATTTTCACATTTTGCGTGCGTGCATACTCCACTGCCGCCAGTACCATTTGTTTACCTACACCTTTGCCCGAGTATTCAGATCTCACTTCAGTATGGTCGATAATGAACCGTTTGTCACCTGCCCATGCGTAAGTCATCCGGCCGGCTTCTTTCCCATTATCTACAGCTTTGAAAAGTCCTTTACTCTCATTATCAATGTGCAGAATTTCCATTATTTATTCTCTTTGTAACTTAATGCACCTGAAGGGCAGTTGTCAATTTGTCTTTTCAGTTCTTCTGTTGTTGCATACTCGGGTTTAATCCATGGCCTTTCTTGTGGATTGTAAACCTTTGGCAACATACGAACACAAACTCCTGAGTGTATACACTTTTCAGGTTGCCAAACAATAGTAATTTCACCGTTTGAATACTCTTTTACTGCCATAATGTTTTATTTTAGTTGTTTTAGAGATTGAACCCGTCAGACAGTAGTACATCAGACGGATTCTCGAAATTATCTGTTAATATCCATGGGAACTTCCATCAGCAATACTTCGGAGTTCTCAAAAGCTTCGAGAGTAAAATTATCGGTATCCCAAATACCGTAACCGTCACGCTCACCGAGAGTTTGATCGCCAATTTTTGCTTTGCCTTTAATTACGAATACATAAACTCCGTTTCCATTTTTCTTAATATCATACTGTTTAGTAAGGCCTTTTTCAAAATTTGCTATGTGGAACCAAGCGTCCTGATGAATCCAAACGCCCGCATCATCCTTATTGGGTGATACAATTTGCTGAAAATCGTTGGGCTTGGCAAAATCAGCAATATGCATTTGATCATAACGCGGCTTAACGCCTTTTTCTCTCGGAAATACCCAAATTTGAAGAAATTTCACCGGTTTGTCCTGATTAGCATTATATTCGCTATGTGTAACTCCTGTCCCGGCCGACATTACTTGTACGTCACCTTTGCGAATGATACTGCCATTACCCATACTGTCGCGATGCTCCAGATCGCCATCAAGTGGTATCGATATGATCTCCATATCGTTGTGTGGATGCGTTCCAAAGCCTTCGCCACCCTCTACAAAATCGTCGTTAATAACACGCAGAACGCCAAAGTGCATTCTATCGCGATTGTAATAATTGGCAAAACTAAATGTATGATTGCTCTTGAGCCATCCGTGGTTTGCGTGACCACGACTATCAGCGGCATGATAAATTGTTTTCATATTTTTTCTTTTTTGTGATTTTTAAAATTTTCTACAAAGATATGCACTCAATTTATCCTGCACATTGATGTATGTTAAGAAACGATTTTAAGCTTCGCGTGAGCGATAATTTCGTTCTGCTAATTCTCCCCGAACACGGCTCAGGCTTTCGGGAGTGATGCCTAAATAAGAGGCAATCATCCATTGCGGAACACGCATTACAAGTTGCGGATATGATTTAATAAAGTCCAGATAACGTTTTTCTGCAGATGCGGCCAATAATTGAGTTACCCGGTTTTGCAGGTTCAGAATGTGGCTGTGAAGTAACTTGTTGTTAAACTCGAGAAATGTCCGTGAGTATTGCGAAAGACGAAGGATAAGTTCATCATCAACAAGTAAAATGCGTGTATCTTCAACAGCTTCAATGAAGTAATTGGAAGGACGATTAAAGTGAACACTTTCAATGTTAGCAACAAACCAATTCTCAGGAGCAAAAAGCAGGATGTGCTCTTTTCCTTTATTGTCAAGTGTGTATTGTTTGATCAATCCGCTTTCTATAAAAAAGGTGTGCTTACAAGTTTCTCCTTCGCGAAGAGCAAAGTCTCCTTTTTTAAGCGTAATAGTTTTACAACTCGTGGGTAATAAACTGATTGCCTGCTCATCAATATCGATATTCGATGTAAGATAGGCGTTGAAATTGTCTCTTTCCATAATCGAAATACTTAGAAACTGACTTAAAAACACAACGCGATACGAAAATGTTTTCCGCATCGCGTTAATATTGTCTGTCAGCGTGTAATTAAAAATGTTATCTCCTGCTTCCGCTCATCGCAATCATAATGTAGTAAAACAGCGTAGCCAGTGAACTAAGCGCTGCCACCACGTATGTGTAGCCTGCCCAGCGCAGTGCATCGGTTGCTTGATTATGATTGCTGACATCGGTAATTCCTGCGCTGCTCAACCAGCTGAGTGCCCTGTTGGTCGCATTTTTCTCCACAGGAAGCGTGACAAAACTAAAGAGCGTTGTAAGCGCAAACATAGCGATTCCAATCCATAACAATGCAGGAAACGTTTGTACCATAATGATTCCCAACAAAATCACCCACATCACCCATTTCGATGTGGACGAAATCACGGGTACCAAAGCAGAACGCATTTTTAACGGTGCATAACCTTTAGCGTGTTGTAAGGCGTGTCCGGTTTCGTGAGCGGCAACGGCTGCAGCTGCAACACTGTTACTGCCGTAAACAGGCTCACTAAGATTGATGGTTTTGTTGAGCGGATTGTAATGGTCGGTCAGTTGCCCACGCACGGAAGTGACTTGCACATCATAAATTCCGTTGTCGTGAAGCATTTTTTCCGCTACATCTCTCCCAGTCATTCCGTTTCGAAGAGGAACGCGTGAATATTTTTTAAACCTGCTTTGCAGTTGTGCCTGAACAATCCATCCGGCAAGGGCAATTATCCCAAAAAGAATCCAAATAGGGGCCATGATAAGTTAATTTCTAATTTTTTTTGTTTAATAAATAACGTAAAATAAACGAAAAATGTTTTCAATTGGTGTAAATACAAAAAATATACCAATTTTGATTGTTGTGATACAAGACAAATGAGTGGATAATTAGTTTAAAAATTGTATAAAATTTTTATAGAGTTTTTAGTTCACTATTCCTTTCAACATAGGGACAAACCGAAAATAACCTGCACTTGTTGTTGTATAATTTTTCTCATCGGTTTTTTCAACCACTATCATTTCCTGCAACTTTTTCCCAACCGGCACAACCATTCTTCCGCCTACAACAAGTTGTTTCAATAGTTTTTCAGGAATTTCAGGTGCGCCACACGTAATCAGGATACCATCAAAAGGAGCGAATTGAGGCAATCCGTTAATACCATCACCGTGAACCAAAACGATGTCTTTATATCCCAGTCGTGACAAATTCTCCTTAGCTGTCAAATAGAGTTTTTTGTGTCTTTCTATGCTGTAAACCTGATAACCCAGTTCGCATAAAATCGCAGCCTGATATCCGCTTCCGGTACCTATTTCGAGAACTTTATCCCCTTTTTTCACTTTCAGTAAATCGGTTTGTATGGCAACGGTGGTAATCTGAGAAATAGTTTGCCCCGAAGCAATGGGTAACGGCTCATCACGATAGGCAGCATGCTTCTGATCTTCCCCAACAAACAGATGTCGAGGTATATTTTTCATAGCCGAAATAACCTCTTCTGAAATAAAATGGCTCAATGCAATTTTATCCATTATTTCGTATCGCAGACTCTGTTGAAGATTATCTGACATGTTTATTTAATTTTAATTACGCCGGGAGCTGGTATCTGAAAAAGTAATAGTTACGATAAACTACACCCTGATTTATGTTAAACGTAACTTATCGATAAAAAGTTCTTTATCAGCATAAATACAAAAAAATCACAAAATATAATTCAAACGCGTTTGTGAATAAAAAAATAAGTAAGTTTGCCAGATAAATTTCATTCAGATTTATGAGAAAACTTTTCCTTATTATCATATTATTATCGTTTACAATATTCAACCACTGTGTCCAATCACAGGAAATTCCCGTAAAAGGATTGAATCAGATTACAGAACCATTGGTGAAAGAATTTATCGATTTCCTGGCATCAGACGAAATGCGTGGACGTTCTGCTCCCAGTAAGGAAGTAGATAAATCGGCGAATTATATTGCATCCAAATTTAAGGATTTTGGAGTGAAGCACGTAGGAGGCAGTTATTTTCAAGAAATTCCGTTTTATTCCGCCGATTTGAATGTTGAAGAATGCAGCGTTACTATGACAAAATCGGGTATCAAACATGAATTTGCGATAAAAGAGAATTTCACACCACTTTTCAATACGGGTAATAATAAGGCGGTAGGAGAATTGGTTTTTGCCGGATATGGAATTACTGCACCTGAGTACAATTACGACGATTATGCAGGTATTGACGTAAAAGGTAAAATTGTGCTGGTTTTGAAACAGGAACCACGACAAAACGACACCCTCAGTTCTGTTTTCGATGGAACAAGAGCCACCAAATATTCTGATTTAGCATACAAAATCCAAAATGCAGCCGAACACGGAGCCACCGGACTTTTATTGGTAACAGATCCGCTTCACAACGTAGCCATTACGGCTCAGGGACACTTGTGGAACAGCCTTTATATGAAAGAAAAATCAAATCCATCATACAATTTGTGTACAGAAACAGATAAAAACATTCCGGCTGTACAAGTCAACAGAGATGTAATCAATATCATATTCGGCAGTGTAGATTCATTAAGAACTCTACAGAGGAACATTGATGAAAGTCTGCGCCCCAACTCATTTCTTGTGCCTAAAATTTCGATTGACCTTGCTGTATCAGTTGAAAAGCATGAGTTTCCTTCGAGTAATGTAATCGGATGGATAGAAGGCTCCGACAGCCAGTTAAAGAAAGAATTTGTTGTGATTGGTGCGCATTATGATCACGTAGGCATATCATCCAAACCAAATCATTCGAACGATTCCATTATGAACGGCGCAGATGATAATGCATCGGGTACGGCAGCCGTTATGGCGGTAGCCAAAGCTTTTGCAGCT
Source organism: Bacteroidales bacterium UBA1035 (assembly GCA_002316835.1). Classification (GTDB taxonomy): domain Bacteria; phylum Bacteroidota; class Bacteroidia; order Bacteroidales; family Dysgonomonadaceae; genus Petrimonas. The sequence goes on from DCEG01000083.1 coordinate 38,352, forward strand.
TCGGGGAAAAAACCGGCGAGGAGTGTTGTTTTTATGCTGTTTACGGCCGAAGAACGCGGACTAATCGGTTCGGACTATTACACTAAGAATCCACTGTTCCCACTGGAAAAAACGGTTGCCATGATCAATCTCGATATGGTCGGCAGAAACGGGAACGATACGGTATTTGTAATCGGACAACAATACAATCCGGAACTGGCTGCTTTGGTAAATGAAGAAATTTCCCAAAGCGATCTGAAAAAAGATGAAATGCCGATAGACCTATATCGATCGAGTGATTATTATCCTTTTTACAAAAATGGAATTTCAGCTATCGGCTTAACATCCGGACTACATAAAGATTATCACGGAGTTACGGACAATCCCGACAAAATAAACCACACGAAAGTGCGAAAAATATCCCAGCTTGTTTACAAAGTAGTGTGGCAGGTTGCCAACTCAAAAAATTATTACATAATCATCAGACAATAATTCTTTAAATTTAAAATTATGAATTCAAAAAAATTATTCATCATTCCTGCACTCTTTATTACGTTCGGGATGTTCGCACAAGAAGCAAATCTGACCCTAAAGCCTGTTGCCAAGAAAAAGTATGATATAGAATTTAACTCGACGACAAACGTGACACAAAACATGGGTGGAATGGAAATGAAAGCGCTCTCTGCTTATACCGCGAAAGCGATTATGGAAATAACAGAAGTTGCTCCTGACGGCAATTTCACGGTTTTATCGACCTGGAAAGACATCAAAGCAAGTAGTTCGGCTATGGGAAAAGACACGACTGTTAGTATGGAAAATCTGAACATGGTAATGAAGACAACTTATGAAAAATCGGGGAAAATAATCAAAAGTGAACGGGTTGGCACTTCCGGTTCATCAGACCCTGCTATGGCAATTATGGAACAATTCGCAACCGGAATGAAATTACCCTTTCTTCCGCCCAAAACTGTTAGCAAAGGATACGCCTGGACATCTCATCGCAACGACACAATTAAACCTGTAGAATCCCCTTTTAGTATGATAATTGACGCAGAAGACAAGTACACGTATGCCGGAGTTGAAACCAAAGACGGCACGGAATATTACAGGGTTAACATCGAGGGGCCGACTAAAGTTTCGGGCGAGGGTTCGCAAATGGGAATGGATATGACCATTGAGGGTACCGGAGCGAACGAAGGGTTTTTATTACTCGATAAAACAACGCTTCTACCGGCTTTTACGGACGAAAAAGTCGGTCTGGATATGAGTATCATGATTTCAGGCGCTCAGTCAATGGCTATCCCGATGACACAAAACACGTCAACAACCGATAAATATAAGGAAATCAAATAATTGCTTTGTCCCAAAGCAAAACGCCCGACAGAATCGGGCGTTTTTTGTTATCTGATAATTGTCTGTGCTCTGTTTGGGCCGACCGAAACGATGGCGATAGGCACACCCAATTCTTCTTCCAGAAAGGACAGATAATTATTGAATTCTTCAGGGAATTCGTCTTCCGACTGCATTTTTGTCATATCGGTTTTCCAACCCGGTAATTCAACAAAAACAGGTTCTATGTTTTCGGATATATCGTAAGGTAGATCTTCGGTTTCTTCACCGTTCACGTTATACGCCACACACGTTTTGATGGTTTCGAAAGTGTCCAGCACATCACTTTTCATCATCACCAGCTTAGTCACTCCGTTAAGCATAACCGTGTAACGAAGCGCTACCAGATCAATCCAGCCGCAACGACGCGGGCGTCCTGTAACAGAGCCGTATTCACGACCAATATCGCGCATTTGCTGTCCGTCTTCATCAAACAGTTCCGTAGGAAACGGTCCACTTCCCACACGAGTGCAATAGGCTTTAAAAATGCCATACACATCTCCGATTTTGCCGGGAGCAACACCCAATCCGGTGCAGGCACCTGCACAAATAGTGTTGGAAGAAGTTACAAAAGGATATGAACCAAAATCAACATCGAGCATAGAACCTTGAGCACCTTCTGCAAGAACTTTTCCTGTTGCCAGCGCTTTATTGATATAATGTTCGGAGTCTATAATATTAAACGTTTTAAGTTTCTCAACTCCTTCAAACCACTCGGACTCAGCTTCTTCTAAATCATACTCAAAGTCGTACTGAGCTAGTATTTCAATGTGTCGGGCAGTTGCTTTTTTGTATTTTTCTTCGAAGTTATGAAAAAGATCTCCCACCCTGAGCCCGTTCCTACCCACTTTATCGGTATATGTCGGCCCAATTCCTTTTCCGGTTGTGCCAATTCTGGAATCTCCCTTTGCCTGCTCCATAGCGGCATCTAGCAAACGATGCGTAGGTAAGATCAGGTGTGCTTTTTTCGAGATATACAACCTATCTGTAAGTGGATGTCCCGACTCTTCCAGCCCTTCAACTTCCGCTTTAAACAGAGCTGGATCCAGCACAACTCCATTTCCGATGATATTTATTTTTCCTTGTTGAAAAATTCCCGACGGGATCGATCTCAGTACATATTTCTGATTTTCGAATTCCAATGTATGTCCGGCATTGGGACCGCCTTGAAAACGGGCTACAATATCATAATTGGGCGTTAAAACATCTACTACTTTTCCTTTTCCTTCGTCGCCCCACTGAAGGCCTAAGATTACGTCAACTTTCATTTTTTTTAATTTGGCATTAGGCAATGGGCGTTGGGCAATGGGTAGAACAAATATACCCGGTGCTCTAAACCCTAAGCTCTTCGCATTTATTATTTTACTTCTTTATTCAGTTTTCTTAATGCAATTTTCTTCGCATGGCTGCATTTGCTGCAAATCCCGTAAATATACATACTGTAATAGCTTACGGTGAATTTTTTAATTTTTCGCTGTTGTGCCGGAGTAAAAAGGTTACCGTTTTTGGTCTCCCATACATCGCCGCAACTGGTACAAATAATGTGATCGTGGTTTTCATTACCGTAGGCACGCTCGTATTTCGAAATATTCCCTCCGAACTGATGTTTCACCACCAAACCGCAATCGAGGAGCAGTTCAATGGTATTGTAGAGTGTGGCACGGCTGACGCGAAAATTCACATCTATCATGGATTTGTACAACGAATCCATATCGAAATGGCCTTTTGTGTTGTAAATGTGATCGAGAATGGCAAATCTTTCAGGAGTTTTTCGATGCTTACGCTCTGAGAGATACTGCATAAACTCATCTTTCACCTGCTTTCTCAATTTTTGACTGATATCCATAGTACAAAAATATTTCTTTTTTCAATCGCTTGAAGTTTTTTTCGATAATTTTTAAAGATACAAATTAAAACTCATTTAACCATTTGGGAATGAACAAAAAAAGCGGGATAACTAATTTCACTTTCATTATGATATGAGTCAGAAATTGTCACAAAGTAATAATATGCCTTTTCATCGATGGGAGCAGAATACTCAAAAGCGGGGTTTTGCAATCCTGTCGCAAGAATATTCTCAGATTTATTTACATCAAAATCATCCGATTCGCTCCTGTAAACATTATAGGTAACGCGAACTTTGGCATTATCAACTTTCCATTTCAGTTGAAGTTTGCCGTTCACATTTTCAGCTGTTAAATCAAACGGAGTTTCCGGGACTTCATCAGAAAGCCAGGTCATTGCAGGCAGTTTTGCCGGATACCGATAATAATGATCGATAGTATTTAAAATCCCTTTCGTGTTCGACAAAACATTATCGGCCCGGAAATATGCCTGACCGGCAGATTCGTTATTTCTCGTATAATCCATCTGATTTACAATATCCTGCCGGCTCCAGCCCAATTCGATCATCTGGTACGCTCCAAGCCCCGGAACAAGAATTCTGTTATTTCCGTTTTCAATCCAATCGTCCACAAACGGATAAAAAAGATGATCTTTGTAATACATCATCGGGTAAAGAGCATCGTGTTTGCCCATTTTCATCCATTTTGCCGCATCCTGAAAAACGGTTTCCAAAGCCGTCCACCCCACACCTGTACTTCCTAATGCACGATACCGTCCCAATGGGGCGCTACTGACCTGTACCCATTTTTTTTGACTCTTCACCCAATCATAAGCTTTGGTAACAAAACGGGTAATGTTGTCTCTGCGCCAATCCTGTAACGATTTTCCTCTACCGTAGAGTCTGTACATTCCGGCATCTGGGAACTTTCCTGTATTGTCCGGATATCGGATATAATCGAAATGAATACCGTCAATGTCGTAATTGGTAACTACCTCTTTAACAATGGACATGAGATAATCGTCGGTTTTTGGATTGCCGGGGTCAAGAAACCACTCTCCCTTGTATTTTTTCACAATGGAGGGATTTTTTTTCGTTATCGATCTTGCGCCCAGACTCCGTACATGTTTATCCAACCCTAAAGGATACGTCACCAACCAGGCGTGTAATTCCATGCCTCGCTTGTGAGCTTCCTGGATTGCAAATGCCAACGGATCGAATTTAGGCTTACCGTATTCGGATGAGATAACGATAGATGCCATCGGTTCGATTTTTGAATCGTAAAACATTTCTCCCCTTGCCCGAACCTGAAATATTACAGTATTGAAGTTGTGCTTATGCAGGTTGTCGAGAATTGTGATTAGTTCTCGTTTTTGCACTTCCTGACTGATTTTATTCTTTGGCCAGTCGAGTCCGTAATTGGTTGTCAACCAAACTGCTCTAACTTCAGTCGCAGGTGGTTGGGCAGAAAAAATTCTCATCGAAACACACAGGAAAACGATGAGAAACAGATACGTTTTATTCATTAATTATAATCGTTCTAAACTTGGCAGTACAAAATTAAAACAAATTTGCAGTGCTGATACGGTTTTTTTGAATGTTAACATTTTAAACTAATAAAATTGTGAATTCAGGCACTTTTCAACACACCTTAGATTCGTTTGTCAAAAAAATCATGAATTATCTTATCAAATATCAGTTTAGATTCTTTTTTACGAAACTTTATCTTAATATTATTGCGAGACTTAATAATTAATTCTACTTT
>DCEG01000081.1:0-295 GCA_002316835.1 Bacteroidales bacterium UBA1035
TAACAGCTTATGGGTCTCAGATCAGTTTGTCAGAAATATCGTCAGCTATAACGGAGTACACTCTGTTTAACAACCTGAAAGCGACATCGCAACTAAAAGTAAAAATAATGCCCGTGAGTGGAGTCAAGTTCATACCCGATCAGGTAGAAATATATATTCCAGTTTTTGAGTATACGGAGAGAAAATTCGAAGTTCCTATAACGACAAGAAATGTTCCCGATAATATCGACGTAAAATTCTTCCCCTCGCAAACTGAGGTTTCGTTCTCGGTGACGCTGGACGAATACAAAAAAAT
>DCEG01000081.1:553-4298 GCA_002316835.1 Bacteroidales bacterium UBA1035
CACCCTCTTCTGTTGAGTTCCTTCTAGAAAGCAGATAATAATGATAAAACTAGGTGTTACAGGTGGCATTGGAAGCGGAAAATCTGTTGTATGCGAAGTACTTCGTATTTATGATATCCCAGTCTATGATGCCGATCTGGAAGCCAAAAATCTGAACGACACATCCCCTGTTATTCGCCAAAAACTTACCAAAGCCTTCGGCTCTGAGTTATATCGGAACAATAAACTCGACCGGCAAAAACTGGCGCACTTCATTTTTAACAATGAGGAGAACCTTCGCACAGCCAACTCTATAATCCATCCCGAACTGGCGAAGAATTTCGAAGAATGGGCCAGGAGACAAGAACATCATCCTATAGTGGCCATGGATGCGGCAGTGCTCTTCGAAGCCGGTTTTCAGTCGGTGCTGGATAAAACGGTATTGGTTCTGGCTCCACTGGAAATGCGTATTGAACGAGCCGTAAAACGAGGTAATTTAACCAAAAAACAGATAACTGCGCGTGCCGGTAGCCAGATGAACGATGAAGAAAAGACTAAATTAGCCGATTTTGTCATTCACAACGATGGAAAACATTCGCTTTTAGAGCAAATTTCTCTAATCTTAAAAATCATTTCAAACCCATAGCAACATTGGATTACAGACAAACAGGCCATAGAAAAGCATATCAATCAATAACTTAATTAAGAATTTTTATAATCTTAAGAAAAGACGTTAAAAATAATTTGACTATTTTTGTATCGAATTTAGGTTATTAATTTAAAATTAAAAAAATGGTAGAAAAAATTGGAACCAATGCCGGTAAGATTTGGACACTGTTAGACGAAGCCGGAACCCAAAATGTAAAAGATCTGAAGAAATCTTCTAAATTAACAGACAAAGACCTTTACGCCGCACTTGGATGGTTGGCCAGAGAAGGAAAAGTAAATCTTATTGAAGAAGAAAAAGAAGTGTTTGTTTCATTGGTGTAACAAACAGTAGATCATCGTTTAAAGAAAAAGTTAAAGCAAAAAGCCGTCTTTTATGACGGCTTTTTTTGTACCCTTTTTTACCAGAGTGTGTTTTTATCCGCTATCTTTACCAAAAAATAAATCGGATGAAAAAGTTAGCCACTGTTCTTTTATTATTGCTTTTCGTAATTTCTGAAAAGTCAATTTCCTGCACTACCGCCGTTATCTCAGGGAAAGCCACGCCCGACGGGCGGAGTATGATTTGGAAACTGCGCGATACGGACGATCTGGAAAACAGTTTTCGCTATTTTGATGACGGTAAATACAGTTATATCGGGTTGGTAAACTCCAAAGATACCAAAGGTATAAACGTGTGGGGAGGATCCAACAGCGCCGGTTTTGCCATTATGAACAGCGCGTCGTACAACGTGAACGTGGGCGACACCACATCGTTGAAAGATATGGAAGGTGTGTTTATGAAGTTGGCGTTGCAAACGTGCGCATCGTTGCAGGATTTGGAAAAATTGCTCGAAACTTACCCTAAACCACGCGGATTGGCGGCGCATTTCGGCGTAATTGACGCCAACGGCGGAGCCGCTTTTTACGAAGTAAACAACCAAACTTGGACAAAATTTGATGCGAATACAGATCCGAACGGTTATGTTATCCGCACCAACTATTCCGAATCGGGAACGCCCGATGAAGGTTACGGCTTTATTCGTAGGCAAACGGCAGAGAAAATATTCGCGGAAGCGAAACAACAGAACAGATTGAATTACCAGACTATTGTTCAGGAATTTACACGGTGTTTTTATCATCCGGTTTTCGGGTTGGATTATCGCAAAAAGTACGAAAGCGGCAATTTCGATACCGAATTCGTGGCCTCGGATGATTTTCTCACACGTCACAGTTCAGCTTCGTCCATAATTGTGCAAGGTGTGAAAAAAGGCGAATCGCCCGATATGTCAACGATATGGGCGCAAGTGGGATTTCCCGAAACCTGCGCTGCTATTCCGTTGTGGATTCGAGGCGGCGAAAACCTTCCGTTGTTGGTTCAATACGATGATACGATAAAAAACAGCCCGCTCAATATGTACGCAATGGAATGGAAAAGTAAGGCCTACCCCATCGGCCGCTCCGATGGTTATCATTATCTTAAAATGACAGAATTAGTCAATAAAAAAAATACCGGATACGTGCAGCGTATTGAGCAAATGGAAAAAGATATTTTCTCCCTCACGGAAGAGAAATTGGAAATGTGGCGTAAAGAACTTCCCGATCCGTTTTCCATAAGTGTTTTTTATGATACGTTGGATAGGAAAGTAGGAGATTTTTATGCAGAAGAATAGATTTCACGCAGATAAAAGCAGATTTTCAACACAGATTTTCGCAGAAAAACTCGCACACCGTAACTCGCAACTGAAATGACAACCCAACAATTATATACAAACCTTGCACAACTTTTTCCCAGAGAACAAGTTTTTACCGATGAACTTTACCGCCTGACGAAAGGAACCGATGCCGGACTGTACCGGTTAGTGCCCAAGGCCGTTGTGAAAGTTAATTCGGAAGACGAGGTTATCCGTTTGTTGCAGTTTTGCAGCAAGGAAAACGTTCCCGTAACGTTCAAAGCCGCAGGCACAAGCTTGAGCGGACAAACCATTTCAGATTCGGTTTTGGTGGAAATCGGACAGGGATTTGAATTTTCGGCAATAACGGATAATGGAAAGACTGCTACCTTTGGTGCGGGGCTTACCGGAACGGCTGCCAACCGAATGTTGCAGCGATATCGTCGAAAACTCGGACCGAAACCTGCATCAATCAATTCGGCAAAAATCGGCGGAATCGTTTCCAATAACGCGAGCGGTTCGAGTTACGGCATCAAATATAACAGTTACAACACCGTGAAATCGATGCGGATAATCTTTGCCGATGGCACGCTGTTGGATACTTCCGATAAAGCGAGTTGCGAAAGCTTCTTGAAATCGCATTCCGTGCTTGTGGCGCAAATTCAGGAACTCCATCGCGAAGCGACCGAAAATGAATCGATGAAATCGCGCATTTCGGAGAAATTCAGACTGAAAAATACGTGCGGATATGGCGTAAATTCGTTGGTGGACTTCGACGATCCGATACAAATCATTCAACACCTGATGATTGGCGCCGAAGGAACACTCGGGTTTATTTCACAGGTAACGTTCGAAACCGTTCACGATGCGCCGCTCAAAGCCACGGCAATGCTCTATTTCGCAAACCTGCGCGAGGTGTGCGAAGCCATTCTCCCGTTGCGCACCTGCTCTGTAAGCGCAGCCGAATTGATAGATAGAAACGCACTTCGCGCCGTGGAAGAACAGCCCGGAATGCCACCCGAACTAAAATCGCTTCCCGAAAATGCAGCAGCGTTGCTTATCGATACTTCAGCGGACGATACTGAAACATTGCTCGCCCAAATGCGGGAAATCGAAGCAAAATTGGCACATATTCAAACGCTCACACCCATACAATTCACCACCGACAAGTATCTTTACAACCTGTACTGGAGCGTGCGCAACGGCTTGTTTACATCGGCAGCAGCAACACGGCCGAAAAATACGCTGAGCATTATCGAAGACGTGGTTTTTCGTGCCGAAGTGCTTCCCGATGCGTTGACCGATTTGCGCCAACTACTCGTTCAATCGGGATATGCAGATGCCGTGATGTGGGGGCATTTGTTAGACGGGAACGTGCATTTCACGGTTTCGGCAGATATTAACAGTCCCGAAGGCGTTGCACGTTACGCCGCGTTTATGCACACGCT
>DCEG01000005.1:0-8663 GCA_002316835.1 Bacteroidales bacterium UBA1035
GTGGATACAACTCCCTTTTTATGCGTTGATCATATCAATTCTTTTTTTCCTCGCTATGATATTAAGTTATATACGTATAAAATATGGCTTGGCTTATGCTGTCATTTTTCATGTGCTTTGGAATTTATTTCAAACGATAACAACCATAAATGCTTGATCTTATAAATCAAAAGAAAGCAAAATTTAGAATTTAATGAACTCTCTATAGTGGAGTTGGAAGAAGTGAATGGGGGGCCTTGGTTAATAATAGCGACTGGTGCTCTGGTATTTCTAGCAATAGATTATTTTCAAGATGGGAAGGTTGATGGCAAAATCAATATCTAGTTATTTGTGAAGCTATCAGATGATTTAATTATCAAGAATTTAATCTTGACAATTATTTTTATCTAACCTATAAGAATCAAACTAAAGTAAAATGAAATGTAAGGTTCAATATTTTATTATTTTATTGTTGTTTTTGAACTTCGGACATCTATCTTTTATTTCTTTTTCTCAGAACAGGCACATCATAAGTGGCTATATTACCGACGAAAACAATGTACCATTCCCACATGTAAATATTTTTCTATCCACATCCAAAACGGGAACCGTAACCAATAACAACGGTGCTTTTTCACTTACTTTTAGCGGAAAAGAAGATGTTTTAAATGCTTCTTTTATCGGCTACGAAACGCAAACCGTAAAAATAAACAAGAATACGGGTTTTATTAAAATCCAACTCAAACCGTCGCCGTTACAACTTAACGAAGTAGTAGTAAGCAATCTTTCAGCAGCAGAATTATTAAAGAAAGCCATAGACAAAATCCACGAAAACTATCCGCAACAGCCATTTCTCTCCCAAGCCTATTATCGTGCCAAACTTTCAGAAAAAGACACATTGCGTTATCTCGAAGAAACGTTTTTTAATATTGTCAAGTCATGTCAACCGGGCTTTTCAGATGAATACTTCTTGGTGAAGAACAGAAATTTCAGATTAGCCACAGATCATCAGGCACTAAGACAGATAGGAAATTTCGATATGGTAAAATCGGTGTCCCGGTTGTTTAATTCCCAATTTTTCCGCGACTATACTGTAAAGTTTTTGCCATCCACCACATTCGATAACAGAATGGTTTATGCTTTATCTTATGCAAGGAAAAATAAAGAGGCCGGTAGTTTCGGTTCCATATACATTGATGTGGAAGACATGGCTTTCGTGCGCTTCGATTTGCATTTTGAGAGTGGCGATAAAAGATTGGCTCAATATAAAAAGATAGAAGATAAGTACTATTTAATGAGCGGCTACACGCTCCATTTAAATAAACGATTTGATAGGGTTTTACCGGCGGAAGCCGATATCCTTGTCACAAATATTGTTCATGCATTTACGAAAGAGAACATTGAGGGAATGCGTGTAAATATAGAAGATATTTTAGAAACTTATGCTACTCAAGCGAAAGACACACTCTTCTGGCAAGAACACAACGCCATTTTGAAAGCGTTAGAGAAATATCAAGCAAAGCAAAAAGACAGCATCATTATCCGTAACAGTAAGCAATACGAAGCACACATCAAACGGCTCTATACGCCCAATCTTTCACTGATGGCTTCGACTGGTTTGACACGGGATTTTTATACGTTCAACCATAATACAAACTCCGTAAATCGTTACGTATCGCATCTGCTACAACGCAACTTGCGCGGCATATTAAAACAACAAATAGGAATTTATCTCTATCAGACGTTTGTATCTACTCCGTTGGAAGAAAACGCATCGGAGTGGCTTTTGCTCAATAAAAACGGGATACATTCAAAAATTAATCCACTGATTGTAAATAAATACAATTCTACTTACCTGTTCGGTATTGCAGATCGACAAATTTCAGATTTCAAAACCGGGAATCATTTGGATTTTATGCTCCTGCACACTATCCGCAATGACGGACATTACGCAAAATCTGTTCTGATAGAAGAAGAACTTGCCAAAGCCGATTTATCCAATAAGAACAATTGGTTTAACTATTTGCAACTCTATTCTATGGAACTATTGATGCATAAAGGGACTAACACGTATAATCCGTTCAAAAAAGATGTAAAACAGCACGATATCACGGAAGAAAAACAAGCGCTTATTATCGACCGCAACCGAAGTTGGGTGAAATATCTTTTCAACCCTGATGCTGAATATCAACGCCACATTCTTAACGAAAACCTGTCGGACGAAGAACAACGTTACCTCAAACGTTCCGCCTATTGGTCGTGGTTCAACTTGGTGTCGCCGCAACTATACGGCATACCCAAATTCAAACTGAACGAAAAAAACAGCTTCACATTCAGCTCAATTACCTGCGTACGCCTTTTGGCGAAATGTTCGGGCAAAATATATGGTTAATGCACGATTACAGCCAATTACATGATTTTTTCGTGAAGCAGTACCGCAATTACGAAAAAACCACATTTGGCATCGGGTACAAGTTGTACGACGTATCGCTATTGACAAACCTTTATTCCACCACATTGTTCGATATCTGGCAACAGCCCACCGATTTCAAGTTCAAAAGCAACAACACCTTTACGGGTTTTCATATAAATCAGTTATTCGAATGTCAATTGCTGCCGCACAAATATATCAATCGTAACAATTTATCGATTTTCGTGGGATTCGATTACAAGACCAAAGGATATATGCCGGAAAGTTATTTTATGAATAAGAGTTTTAATATTAAAGTGGGAGGTAAAATAAATCTAAACTAGTTTCTAAAAATAATTCTTATTTCCAAATTTTCACCAATCCACCTTCCGTTCCCAGCAACGGATCTGTTTTAGGAACGGGTACTTTTGCTATATTTTCATCAACCTTTGGTCGATCACTTTTTTCTCCACGAAACAAATCCGGACTATTCCCATCGGGATAAGCACCTACTACCGTAAAATCATCGCTGTGCGATAAGCATTTATGTCCCACTCCCGGAGGGATGATGATAACATCACCGGGTTTTACATCAAAAACTTTTCCTTTTTCGCCACCCAGCAATAACTTTGCTGTTCCGCTGAAAACCCCAAGCACTTCCGCTGTATTACTATGATAATGATGAAAGGGATACACACCCCATCTCCATCCGTTGTGCCAGTTGTTTTTTCTGAACGTTTTCTCCAGCCATTCGGCTGCAGGGTTTCCAGTTTCTTTAAAAGCATTGCGATAGAGCAGAAGAGGCAGCTCCTTGTTATTGGGAATTACGCCATCGTCTTTGAAAAAGAATGTTTCGGGTTGAATATTTTGTGCATTCATAGGAAACAGAATGAGTAATGAAACAATAAAAAATAAGACTCTGATATTCATACGTCAAAAAATAAATCATCAAAACAAAGGTATAAAATAATCAGAAAAAAACGCAAACCGGAGTTAAATCGTCAAATTACTTCACAAGCTTCTTTTGGGATATTTTCTCTTTGTACAGTTGTACACGGGATTTACTTTGCGTAACGATATAAACTCCCACAAAAACAAGAATAGTAGAAATCATTTTGTCCCATCCAAAACTATCCATTCCTATAATGATAGCAACGAACGAAGAAACAATAGGTTGTAAATAATTATACATGCTAACTGTAGTTGGAAGCAACGTCTTTTGTCCAATCGGAATAAGTAAATAAGTCAAAAAAGTAGCCAAAACCACCACGTATCCTATTCGAAGAAATACGCTTGTATCGAAAGATGCAAAATTGGTTGTTATCAGTGCTTTATGACTCATGGGGTAAGTCAGTATCGCTGCAAACAGAAACATCCATTTCATGGCAGTTAAAGGTGAATAGCGAACAATTAAGTTCTTGAAAAGTGTGAGATAAAGTCCGAATGAAAAAACCGAAAACAAAATAAAAAGATTACCGATGAAATTTCCACTACCGCTGTTTTGTGTAGAACTTAAAATAAGTATTAACGCACCCGATGCACCTACCAGTACACCAACAGCTTTTAACCAGGTAATTGGTTCTTTGAGTATAATTGCAGCAAGCAACATTGTTACAATGGGTAGCAGGGTAATAACCAGCGATGCATCGATGGGAGACGTTTTTGATAATCCAAAAATAAATGACCCCTGATTAAGTACAATGGCAAAGACGGCGGCAAAGAAAAAGAGTAATATGTCTTTCTTGGGTACAGTTTCTTTTTTAACAAAAAGTGATGCGATCCAAAGTAAAACTGCTGCCCCAATCATTCTTAAAAAAGTCATTACAAACGGATCAAGAATGTCGGGTATAATAGATCGTGTAATGGGAGTATTTAAACCGAAAATAACATTGGCGGCAAAAAGCGCCAGATGCCCCTGCTGCTTAGTGTGTCGCGCCATTTAAACTGTTTCTTCTTCCGATGATCTCTTCTTTTTCTTTCTGATAAAATGGCGGACTGCAAAATAAATAATTATCAGAATAAGAATAGCTAATATAATATAACTTAGTTCATGACTGTATTTGTTAATTAGATCGGCCTGTCCGTGAGCCAGATAACCTAACAAAGCGAGTACGATATTCCAAATACCTGCACCCAAAAGAGTGTAAATGGTGAAAGGCAACAAACTCATTCTTGCTAAACCTGCAGGTAGTGAGATAAGTTGCCGGATGCCGGGAATTAAACGGCCTACAAATGTGGAAACTTTTCCGTGTTTATTGAAATAGTCTTCAGCCTTTTGTATTTTTTCACTGCTCAAAAGCAACACTTTTCCGAATTTACTGTCGGCGATTTTGTAAACAACCGGACGCCCCAGCCAAAGTGCTAAAAAATAATTTATATATGCTCCTATTAACGCACCCAACGTACCAAAGAGCACTATGAGAAAAATATTCAGATGACTTCCGGGTTTACTGGCAATATATGCCGCCGGAGGAATAACTACTTCGGAAGGGAAGGGAATAAACGAACTTTCTATAGTCATTAAAGCAGTGATGCTGCCGTAATTCATATTGTTTTCGTACCACTTTTCAATTTTCTGCACCCATGTTGTTTGATTTACTGAATCGGTTTGAGCAGCAGGATTATCAATTGTCTGTGCCAAAAGTGTTTGAGGCAAGAGAAAAGTAAATGATAAAGCTATGCTTAAGAATAATTTTTTCATCAAATGACTATTGATTTTTTTTTACAGGCGCAAAAATACAACATTTTTGATTACCTTTCCCTATAAAATTCAGAAGTTCTGTACCATTGCGGATATGTGTTTTCGTTGGCAATCCGGTAACCAATGCTGAAAAACAGTTGCGCATCTTCAAACAGCCCTTCTAATTTGTCCCGCTCGGGCACAAATTCATCCGATGGTTTATGGTAAACATTTTTCCAATAATCGGCTATCTTTTGCAGTGTGGCTTCTTTTCCTAATTCACGCTGATGCGTGTATCCTTTGGCAAAAAGGAAAGGAACACCTTCTTTCAAGAATGGAAGTTGATCGGAACGAAAAAACATTCCGTTTTCGGGATTCGGATCATTAGCTATGTACCTGTCTTGTTTTGCAGCTTCGGTTCTCAGGTATTCATCGAGTTCCGAGTGTCCTGATCCGGTAATGGTTACATCACTGAATTTTCCCAACATGAGAATTACATCGGAATTAAAACCCGCAACGGTTTTTTCCATTGGAAAAACGGGGTTTCTTACATAGTGGTATGTTCCCAACAAACCGGCTTCTTCGGCAGTTGGAATAAAGAACAATACGGATCGATCGGTTTTAGGTTGAGCCTTAAATTCTTCAGCAATAGCCAGTAACCAGGCCATAGCAGCCGCATTATCTGATGCACCGTTGTAAATGGAATCGCCGTTTATCGATTGGCCTATACCCAAATGATCCCAATGTGCGGCATAAACGATGGCTTCATCGGGAGCAGTTTTTCCTTTCAAAATACCTGCCACGTTGTGAGAAGTGCACTCTTTCCACGAATTGTGAACAGTTACGTTTAGTCTCGCGTTGAGAGGAACATGCGTGAAATTTTGTTTTGTTGCAGCAGTTTTTAGTGAATCGTAATCGAATCCGGAACGGGACAGTAGTTCACGTGCCGATGATTGACTTATCCAGCCGCGAACTTTGCAATTCAGTTCGCGAAGCGAATTATTGTTCAGGTAATATTCGGGGTTTGTGACATGACTGCTTGGTACTGCCCATGGATAACCGGCAGCTTCGTCTTCGTGGATAATAATACATCCGGCTACGCCTTTTCGCTCGGCTTCTTCAAACTTGTACGTCCATCTGCCGTAGTATGTCATACTTTTCCCATTAAAAAGCGTTGAGTCCTGTGTATAGAAGCCCGGATCATTTACGAATACCAGAATGGTTTTACCCGCAACATCAATATTGTCGAAATCGTTCCAATCATTCTCGGGAGCGTCGATTCCAAAACCCATAAAAATAATATCGTTGTTGATGATAGAAGCTTCAGGCACAAGAACAGGACTCCAAAGGCTGATTCCGGTTCCATTTTCGAAATTTAAATGTCCCTGTTTATCATTTATTACAATGGGATTGGGTGTGTTTGAAATGATTTTTACCAAAGGAACTTCTTGAAAATAGCTATCGTTAAAAGCCGGTTCTAATCCGATTTCTTTCATCCTTTTTCCGAGGTAATTGATAGTTCGTGTTTCTCCAACCGTGCAAGGTGCGCGGCATTCCATGCTATCGGAAGCCAGAATTGCGATGTCGTTTTGCAAGGTTTTCAAGTTCATCCGAAATGTTGAAACTTTCTGCTGCTCAGGCGTACACGTTAAAAGTAAGAAGGCGAATAGGATGAGTGACTGTTGTATTTTCATAAATTACGACATATTTAGGTGTTACTGCTGAAGCAATGCATCAATGATTTTTCCCAACTCAGTGAACTCTACTTCGTTGTAAAGTCGGGTGAGGTAAGCTATTCTTCCATCTTTATCGACTAAGACATTACGGGTAACTCCTGCGTCGGCTCTGGCGTAAAGTCTGAAAATAGATTCATCGGTATCTGGTATGAGCGGATAAGTAACGCCTGAATCTTGTGCAAACTTTTGCACATCTGATAAAGATTGGCCTTTACAAACGGCAAACATTACAAAATCAGGATTATCCTTGTATTTAAGGTTGAAATCCGATTCCATAATCGGCATAACGTTTTGACATACCTTGCACCAACTGGCGGCAAATTGTATTAAAACCACTTTATCACGAAGTGATGTCAATGATTGGGTTGTTCCATCTGGGTATTTAATGTGAAAATCAGGAGCTATATCACCAATTGCTACAATGTATCCGGTATCGGAGTTATCGGTATCTTCTTTAATGCAGCCGATGAGTACAAAACACAGAAAGATTATAGAAAGAGATTTTCGCATTGTATTAATAATACTCATGGACGATATCAATAACCGGTGATTTAAACATATCTACGGGGTTAGTACCCGGCTTCCCTTCGGGAATTTCCAGTTGGAGTCCGGCAAAGTGTTTTTTCCAGTAAGCTTCCGTTTCTCCGGTTTCCTTATTTTTAAATGTCATGGCGAGAGCAGGAAATATCGGATTTCTCAAAGAATCCAAATAAGTAAAACGAACAAGTTCGGTACAGTAAAATGCGTCATTCCCTTCTTCGTAAGCGTAATCGTAAGGCCTGCCCAGTTGATCTCCTGCTTTCTCAACGGCAAGTGGAATAATATATTGATATTCAGGTTTTAATCTTCCGACAGCAACCAAAGGTTTTCTTTTTCGTCTCTCAGCTTTCTGCATAAATTCGTAAAGCAATGTTTGAATTATTCCATCAGACGTAGTAGCTTCAATAACATAAACATCTTTATCTACAAATTTTACTATGCCAACATGCGAAAACGGAATTTCATCTTTTTTTGATGTGCTCTTTTTTATAGCATCGTTCTGTTCTGATTTGCTTTTTCCTACAATAAACAACAGGTCTCCGTCCCGGAGTTCATCGTAGTTTTTAGTGGTGTTACACGCCTGCAGAATAGTAAAAATGCACAAAAAAAGTGCAAAAGAGAGGTTTTTTATAAACATTTTGTTTTCATATTTTAGTGCAAATATAAATCAATGTCACTTTTGCACAAAACCCTTGTGACAAATAAAAGTAAATAATTTGTAATTATTAAAAAAAGGATTCTATTATTTTGCTGGAGGACAGAAAGCTATATTATTGATAAAAGAATGTGTTTTTATTTAGTTTTGCATAAAGATTGATTTGTTAATAATTCTACAAAATGAGTTTCAGGTGACTTTTAAGAAATTCATTAGCAAATAAAAAAAATAGTTTTCTTTGTTTTTCTTCGAACAAACAACAAAAAGGATTGTTATATATTTGAGTTTCACAATGAAATGAGCCGCTCTGGTTTCACAACCTAAACGGCTCCATAATTAAGGTGTCATATAAAATGACAGTGATACAAAATTAAAGAAATATTTTCGAATTAAGGAAATATTTCTTTTTTAATTTATAAAAACTGAAAAATAGTTCATTATGTCAGATTATTTGAGTTGCAAACTCCTCTAGTTTCTCTTCTCGCTATGAGAATGCTTTTGACAAGTTTGATCTTGCTTGTTTAGTTTAACGAAATAGTTCACGATTGTTGTATTATCGGTTTTTAAATGAATCTGTGAGAAATAAAACTTAACAATTATGTAACAATAAAGTAACAGTTTTGTAACATAAGAGTAGTAACTTTGCAATAATTTACAATCGGG
>DCEG01000005.1:8883-72319 GCA_002316835.1 Bacteroidales bacterium UBA1035
GAATTTTTCACCAAATGGAAATATCGTCATTTCGGGCGCCGGTGCTACTTTTCCCTATCCATTTTACAATATTGTGTTTCGTAATTATATGAAGCAGAATCAGGCTACTACCGTTAATTATGGAGCAATTGGCAGTGGTGGTGGCATAAGAAGTTTACGTGATCGCTCAGTAGATTTTGGTGCGAGTGACGCTTTTCTCTCTGAAAAAGAATTAAAATCGATGGAAGCTGAAGTAATTCATATCGCCACGTGCATGGGTGGAGTGGTAATGGCTTACAAACTTTCTAACGTTGATAGTCTTCGGTTAAACGGTGACTTGATTGCAGATATCTTTATGGGTAAGATTTTACGGTGGAACGATGCAAGAATTGCGCAAGAGAACCCAAACGTCAATTTACCCGATCTGGAAATAACGCCTGTGTACAGATCTGATGGAAGCGGCACAACATTCAACTTTTCGGAATATTTATGTTCTGTTAATGATGACTGGAACCGTGACATGGGAAAAGGAAAGGCGCTGAAATGGAGTGCCGGAATTGCCGCAAAAGGAAATCCCGGTGTAGCAGGAATTGTTCAGCAAACCGAAGGAGCTATCGGTTATATAGGTTCTGAATACGCGCTCACCTTAAAGCTTCCCACAGCAAAACTGAGAAACAAAGCAGGTAATTATGTAGCAGCCACACTCGAAACTATTTCGTCGGCAGCAAATATAGATTTACCGGATGATATGCGCATAACACTCACTAACTCTGCCGACCCCAATGCATATCCGATAAGCGTTCTAACATGGATTCTGGTATACAAAGACCAGCAATACGGCAATAGAACCAAAAAAGATGCCTACGATCTAGTTGATTTACTCTCATACATGCTTACTCCTGAAGGACAACGAGTGGCAGCACAAATTAATTTTGCGCCCTTGTCTACGCAAGCGTTGATGAAAACTAAAAAGCTCATATCTGAAATTCATTATGGTGGTAAAGTTTTGTTTCCTGCCAAATTAGACGAAGTTAGTTTGACGACAGATTCGCTTACAATTAATTAAGATGAAAGATAAGCTTTTTAAATTGCTTTTATTTGTTGCTTCAGCAAGCGTTCTGCTATTAACTGCCGGAATTATTTATGCTTTAATAGGTGGTGCCTCTCAAGCTTTCGGAGAGTATGGCTTTTGGGGATTTATTACTAACTCCGAATGGGATCCAAGATCAGCAACCGAAGAGTACGGCGCTTTGTCTTTTATAGTGGGAACACTATTTACAGCATTTTTCGCTTTGTTGATCTGTCTTTTATTTTCGTTGCCTGTGGCATTATTTAACGGAGAATATTTCAAAGGGACTAAAATCTCGTCATTTGTGGGTTCAATTGTAGGTCTACTTGCCGGTATCCCGTCAATTGTTTATGGTTTATGGGGTTTTTATATGTTGCGACCGCTGACTATCGAATTGGGAATTAATGCTCAGGGATTCGGAATTTTTACAGCATCCATTGTGTTGGCGATCATGATTATCCCTTACGCTTCTTCGTTAAGTAGTGAGTTCCTTTCAATGGTTCCCAATAACTTAAAAGAAGGTGCTTACAGCTTAGGCGCTACAAGAATTGAAGTTATTCAACACATAAGCTTGCCCGTAGCTGGTTCGGGAATTGTAGCGTCTTACATTTTGGCTCTTGGCCGTGCGCTGGGCGAAACAATGGCTGTAACCATGCTTATTGGAAATACAAATAATATCCCTAAAGGATTAGCTGATACAGGGAATACTATGGCAAGTATTATTGCCAACCAGTTTGGTGAATCTGATGGAATAAAACTGAGTTCATTGATAGCTATTGGATTGCTGCTTTTTATAATAACGGCAATCATTAATCTGATAGCTAAATTAATAGTGAAACATATGTCGCGAGCATGACGGAAAGAAAGCAAACAAGCATAAGTTACAGAAACGGCAAGAATAAATTGATTTATATTCTTGTATGTACATTATCGTTTTTATCCATGCTTCCTTTGTTTTTTATTATATGGGAAGTGATATCAAAAGGATATAAAAACTTTAATTTACAGTTGTTTACCGAAGTGACTCCTTCATCAATGGATGCAATGTTGTCACGTGCTAACAATGGACCTATTCCCGGAGGAATTTTGAACGGAATAACCGGATCGATCCTTATTGTTGGTGTAGCTATTCTGCTAACTATCCCTTTGGGATTGCTTATCGGAATTTATCTTTCCGAAAATTCACAGAAAAGATTTGCTAAACTGGTCAGTTATTTAACCGATTTGTTGCAGGGAATACCTTCGATTGTTATCGGGATTATAGCTTACGCTTGGGTAGTGAAGCCATTTGGAGGATATTCTGCACTTGCAGGAAGTGTGGCGTTAACGATTATGATGCTACCGATGGTAGTACGTTCAACCGAGGAAACACTGAAAATGTTGCCTCGCTCGTACAAAGAAGCAGGATTAGCATTAGGTTCATCGTATATAAATGTCGTGTTTAAAATCTTAATCCCATCGGGATTCGGAGGTATTTTCACCGGAATTCTACTCTCCATTTCACGTGTTATGGGCGAAACCGCCCCACTTATGCTTACAGCTTTGGGAGCGACAATTGTAAACTGGAATGTTATGCATCCCACCAGCGCCATGCCACTTTTAATTTGGGATTTTTATAACGATCCCAACTTGGTCGATTTAATCTGGTCGACATCATTATTACTTCTTATTATTATATTTCTTTTAAACTGGTTAGCGAAAATTGTAGCACGTAAATGGAAAATATAGAAGATACGGGTAGAGAGCCCATTTTAAAATTGAACTCTGTTTCGGTTTCGTATGTAGCGGGGAAGAATGCAGTAAATGAGGTTTCTGCCAATATTTATCCCAATACAATTACTGGAATTATGGGGCCGTCGGGATGTGGAAAAAGTACATTGTTGCGCGCTATTAATAGAATGCACGACCTGTATCCCAATGTGAAAACAACTGGTGAAATATTTCTAAAAGGGAAAAACGTACTGCAGATGAATCCAATGGAAGTTCGCCGATTGGCAGGAATGGTTTTTCAACAACCAAATCCTTTCCCAACGATGAGTATCTACGATAATGTGTTGGCAGGTTATTCGCTCAATGGTATCCGGTTAAGTAAAAAAGAGAAAGATGATATTGTAGAGCAAAGCCTTATTTCCGTCGCACTTTGGGATGAGGTAAAAGAGGTGATGTCTAAACGCGGGTCATTTCTTTCGGGCGGGCAGCAACAACGTTTATGTATTGCACGTACCCTGGCATTGATGCCTGAAGTGCTGCTGATGGATGAGCCCACGTCGGCTCTCGATCCGATATCGACCAACAAAATTGAAGAATTACTGCTGGATTTGAAGAAGAAATACACCATACTTATCGTTACGCACAACATGTCGCAAGCGGCGAGAATTTCGGACAACTCCATGTTTATGTACTTGGGGGATTTAATTGAATATGGAAATACGCGTCAAATGTTCACTAAACCCAAAAATAAAAAAACCGAAGAATACCTGACCGGTGTATTCGGATAGTTGGTTATCTTTGTAAATGAAACTAATTCTGCAAAACTACCATCATGGAACCGTACAACGAAGAAAATGATAATCTTTTCAGCCCGTCAGGCGCAAGTATAAAGGAAAAATATTTTGATCAGCTGCAAAGCGATTTTCAGCTTTTGTCTGAAATCGTATTAGAGCAACTTGAAAACTCTCAACGTTTGTTGATTGATAAAAACGAAGACTTGTTTGCCCTAATGAAGAAAAATGAGAAAATTATTGATTCCCTCGATATTACTATCAAAGAAAAGGTGATTAACAGCATCATGTTTTTCAATCCTGTAGCTATTGATTTAAGAAAAATAATGGCTTATTACGATATAACCATTTCCATGGAGCGGGTGGGGGATCTTATTCAAAATATTGCTGTATCACTAAAAAAAATTGATTTCTCGCTCGACGGTTTTGAAACTTACATTAAGCTAACAAACAAGATGCTGAGGCATACCGATGAAATGCTGAAAAATGCCGTTTTTGCGGTTTCCGGTTCAAGTAATCAGATGGCTTACAACACCATTCTGATGGACGATAAAGTAGACAAAATGGAACGTAAGATGGAGCGTAAACTGGCGGAGGGATTTCAAGAAAAAACTACCGATTACCAGATGCTTATCAATATTGTCAATCTCAATAATATCGCTTACTATATTGAACGTATTGGAGACAAAGCAGTCGATATAGCGGAATCGGCTATCTTTCTGCTTGAAGGAAAAGATGTACGGCACGATAAAGAATTAAAAAAATCATTGCCTTATTCAAATGAAGATGAAATTCAATAAAAATCAAATTTGTTAATTATGGAAGAAAGAATTTTAGTAGTTGATGATGAGAGAGATATTTGTGATATTCTTCAGTTTAATTTAGAACACGAAGGATATAAAGTAGATCTGGCAACTTCCGCAGAGGAAGCTTTGTCGGTTCTGACAGATGAACACGATCTTATTATACTCGATGTAATGATGGGTGGAATGTCAGGTTTCAAAATGGCTGAGCGACTTAGAAAAGATGACAACAATGTTCCTATCATTTTTCTGACAGCAAAAAATACCGAAAACGACATGTTAACCGGATTTTCTTTGGGTGGCGATGATTATATGTCTAAACCTTTTTCCGTAAAAGAATTACTGGCAAGGGTAAAATCGGTGCTAAAGAGAGTCAGTGCGAACAAAAAAGTGCAACAAACACTGTGGCAACACGAGGGATTAACAATTGACATTCTCAATAACAGAGTTGCTATAGATGATGTTGAAATAACACTTACAAAAAAGGAATTTGAAATTCTGTCGCTTTTATCCCAAGCTTCTCCAAACGTTTACACTCGCAGTGAAATTTTAAATCAGGTTTGGGGTGACAATGAATTTGTCCTCGACAGAACAGTAGATGTGCATATTACCCGCCTTCGCAAAAAACTGGGCGAATATTCGTCAATTATTGTAAATCGTTCAGGATTTGGATATTATCTTAATTTAGAGCCTAAAGTTATCGAATGAAATTTCGTTTGTCATACAGAAAGAGAATTCTATTATACTTTTCCGTAATAATTGCGATTTTTACGGTTGGGATTATTTTGTTTGAGCAAAAGCAAATCAGGCAAGAGCGTACCTTAAGCCTTGAGAATATGCTCAATGACAACGCCGATTTTATTCATAAATACCTGGAAGGAAAGAGTATTTCGTTTTCTGACAGTGCGCAAGAAATGGACGAAATAGCAAATTATTTATCGGATAATTTGCGTATAACCATAATAGATAAATTAGGCGTTGTTAAGTACGACAATTTGCTCGATAAAAAGACAATGACAAACCACATTGATCGCCCTGAGATTCAGAAAGCGATTGGTTTTGGCAGCGGATCCAATATCCGGATGTCAGATAGTAATCATATCCGGTATTTGTACTATGCTAAGAATTACGACGAGGGATATTTTATTCGCGTAGCCCTGCCTTATGAGATTGAGGTAAGACCTTTCCTCAACTCCAAGAATAGCTTTATGTATTTCATCATCCTGTTTTTTATTGTTTCTGTGTTGATGATGTTTTACTTTGCCAACAAATTCTCCAAATCGATAAAAGAATTAAAAGAATTTGCCGTAAACCTGAAAAATGAAAAACCGGTAAAAACAGCTTTTGAATTCCCGGATGATGAAGTAGGAGAGGTGAGTGCCGAAATTGTGGAAAACTATAATCTGCTGAAGGAAAACAGGAGAAAACTGGCTTTGGAGCGCGAAAAACTCATACAACATTTTCAATATTCTGAAGAGGGAATTGCTATTTTTTCGGAAGAAAGAAAAAAAATATACACCAATTCACATTTTCTGCAATTTTTGAATATTATTGCTGACAGGCCTGTGCTGGAAGACGAGTATATGTTCTCTGATCCGAATTTCGAGGAGATCGTTGCATTTCTTGACTCACCCGACCGAACAGAAAATGTATTTTCTACGCGCATCGAAAAAAGCGGAAAACAATTCTATGTAAGAGTTATCATTTTCGAAGATAAAAATTTCGAGATTTATTTAAGCGATATTACAAGAGCCGAAAAGCGTCGATTGTTGAAGCAGGAAATGACGAATAATATCGCTCATGAGCTTCGAACGCCAGTTACCAGTATTCGGGGTTATCTGGAAACTATTCTTAGTCTTACCCCGGAAGATATTGATCGTCAGCGTATTTTTACTAATCGTGCTTATATTCAAACCATCCGGTTATCGGAATTGATCCAGGATATCAGTATGCTGACGAAAATAGAAGAAGCGGCTGATAGGTTTGTTAGAGAACCCGTTTACATTAAGCAACTCCTCGTTGAATTGGAATCTGATTTATCCAAGACATTTCACGAAAAGAACGTCACATTTAACGTGGATGTAGCTGATAGTGTGCTTATTTATGGTAGCCGCACGTTGCTTTACTCTATTTTTAGAAATCTGGTTGAAAACTCTATTGCTTACGCGGGCGAATCCATCCAAATCATGTTGCGATGTTATATGGAAACCGGCGATGCCGTATATTTCGAATTTTACGATAATGGGGTTGGCGTTGAAGAAAAGCATTTGGTGAAGATCTTTGAACGGTTTTATCGGGTAAACGAAGGTCGGACACGCGAAACAGGAGGCTCTGGTTTAGGATTGTCCATCGTTAAAAATGCCGTGTTGTTTCACAAAGGGAATATTGTGGCCAAAAACCGTCCCGAAGGCGGATTACTTTTTCTGATTACTTTCCCGAAAAATAAAGCGTAATTATATATAAGGTTAATAACCTTTTACCTGAATTCCACAAACCTTGATTTTATGGAAATCAAAGGATATGCAAAACTTATTTTAACCCAAAAAATGAGCCGTAAACGTTAAATTAACCAAACGGTTTTGTAATTTAAAACAAATCTAAATAACTTTGTGCGAAAATCACAGAATCAAGATTCAATCAACTTTTTCACCCGCAAAAAAAGAATGTTATATGTTAAACAATTATCATTCGAAAATGTTATTCTTAGTGAATCGAGCGATATGATGACTTTGATCCAAAATTACAACTTAATATATTATGGCAAAATCTAAAAAAGCAGAAAAAAAATTAGAAATACCCAAGGAAAAATTGTTGCACATGCATAAGTTAATGTGTGATATCCGTAATTTCGATGAAAAAGTAAATTACATGGTGAAAAGAGGTCAGGTTCCCGGGATGACACATTTTTCAGTTGGTGAGGAAGCTGCTAACGTAGGTGCAATCGCTGCACTTTCGGATGGAGACTTAATTACTTCGAACCATCGTGGACACGGTCAAACCATCGCCATGGAGATAGACTTGAACGAAATGATGGCCGAAATTATGGGAAAAGCCACAGGAACCTGCAAAGGAAAAGGCGGATCAATGCACATTGCCGATCTCGATAAAGGAAATCTCGGTGCTAACGGGATTGTAGGCGGTGGAATGGGGATGGCTATCGGAGCTGCCCTGACGCAACAAATGAAAAAAACCGGAAAAATCGTAATGTGTTGTTTCGGTGACGGAGCAGTAAACGAAGGAACATTCCACGAAACAATGAATATGGCTTCTGTCTGGAAATTGCCGGTAATTTTCTATTCTATCAATAACTTTTATGGAATCAGCACACCCATTTCAAGTGTTATCAATATCGATTACAATTATCAACGTGCATGTGCCTACGGAGTTCCCGGTCATTTTATAGAAGATGGGAACGATTTGATTGCCGTGTATGAAAAATTTCAGGAACTGGTAAAATATGTTCGTGATGGAAACGGACCTGTTTTAGTTGAATCGCTTACTTATCGTTGGCACGGTCACTCAACTTCCGACCCAGGGAAATACCGTACAAAAGCAGAAGTTGACGAGTGGAAGAAAAAAGATCCGATTGTTGCTTACAAGAATTATTTGGTTGGAAACAATCTGGCTACCGAAGAAGAATTGGACGAAATAGACCGCAAATCAATGGAAGCAGTTGAAAACTCCGTAAAATTCGCCATGGAAAGTCCGGAACCAACGTTGGAATCGGCTTTCGAAGATATTTTTGCAGATTAAATAAAAACAAACAACATACAACATAAATGGAAAACGAAACTAAAGTAATGTCTGTAAGAGACGCCATTATTATGGCGATGTCTGAAGAAATGCGTCGCGACGAAAACGTATTTCTCATGGGCGAGGACGTAGGTATTTTCGGTGGTGACTTCGGTACATCGGTGGGAATGCTTCAGGAGTTTGGAAAAGAACGTATTCGTGACACTCCAATCTCTGAAAACGCAATTTCCGGTTGCGCGATTGGCGCTGCAATGACCGGCCTGAGACCCATTGTTGACGTAACTTTTATGGACTTTATCGTTTATATGATGGACAATATAGTGAATCAGGCAGCAAAAACCCGATATATGTTCGGCGGAAAAGGACAAGTACCTGTTGTCTTCCGCTGCGCGGCAGGATCGGGCGTGGGCGCCGCTGCACAGCATTCGCAGTCGCTCGAAGCATGGTTTACTCATATTCCGGGGCTTAAGGTTGTCGCCCCGGGAACACCTGCCGATGTTAAAGGAATACTTAAATCCGCTATCAGGGATAATAATACTGTTATTTTCCTTGAATATAAAGCGCAATTCAACATGAAAGGAGAAGTTCCTCTCGACCCGGAATTTACCATTCCGTTAGGCAAGGCCGAACTTAAACGAGAGGGCAAGGACGTAACTGTTGTTACGTATGGAAGAATGCTCGAACGCGTGCTGCAGGCTGCCGACGAAGTGCGGGAAGCCGAAGGCGTAAGCGTTGAAGTGGTTGATTTGAGAACATTGATGCCGCTTGACAAAGAAGCCATTCTTAATTCGGTGAAAAAAACCGGTCGTGTATTGCTCGTTAATGATGCACACAAAACCGGCGGATTCATCGGTGAAATTGCCGCAATGATCGCCGAAAGCGATGCCTTCGATTTCCTCGATGGCCGCATTCTGCGATTGGCGGCAGAAGATGTTCCCGTTCCTTACAACGCAAAACTTGAGGCAGCCATGCTGCCAAACGTTGAAAGGATTAAAAAATATATCCTCAAACTGGTTAATAAAAGGTAATTCGCTACGCGTAATTCAGTTGTAATTCACTCACTGCATTCGTGATATTCGTTGTGTAAGTGAACTGTTCAACGAAACAATTGAATATCTACTGAATATCAATCGAATTACAATTGAATAACAATTGAAGTTTATGGAAGAAAGACAATTAATAAGAGCAACCCCTGCCGCGAGAGCACTGGCCCGACGTATGAACGTGACACTTGCCAATGTAACCGGAACCGGTTATAAGAGTCGCATTCACAAAGAAGACGTTGCCGGATGGAATTTTCAGGGTAAAATACATATTTCGCCACTCGCACGCAGGATAGCTGAGGAACATAATATTGATCTGAAGGGCATCAGAGGTTCCGGACATAATGATAAAATTATAAAGGACGACGTCTTGCTGCTCATTTCAGACCCGGTATTGAAAGCACGTCTAACACGTGACGATTTTGCTGAGGCTACGGCTGCACCGAAAATATTATCAAGCGTAAGCAAACAGATTCAGATTACTCCATCGGAGACAAAAGTTCCTGTGCCTGCAAAAGCAGCAGAGGAAACTGCCAATACCGAAGTTCTTCCTTTGAGCATGATGCGCAAAGTGATTGCAAAGCGTATGTCGGAAAGTTATTTTTCAATTCCTTCGTTTATTCAAACCTGGGAAATTGATATGACCGAACTGCTTGAGTTACGCAAGAAACTGATGGATCCGATAAAGGAAAAAACAGACAAGAAGCTGACTGTTACCGATTTAATTTCGTTTGCCGTTGTTAAAACGCTGATGAAGCACAAATACATCAATGCAAGTTTAAACGGCGAAGTTACCGAAATTACTTTCCACAACTATGTGAATCTGGGAATGGCAGTAGGCCTTGACGAAGGTTTACTGGTGCCTGTGGTAAAAAATGCCGATAAAATGTCGTTGAGTGAATTGGTGGTGGCGTTGAAAGATGTTACCGAACGCACTTTCTCGAAAAAGCTTATGCCCGATGAACAAACAGGAAGTACATTTACCATCAGTAACCTGGGAATGTACGGCGTGGAACATTTCACGGCAATTATCAATCAGCCAAATGCTGCTATTCTGAGTGTTTCATCTACTAAAGATACAATTGTTGCCCGAAACGGCGAAGCGGTAATTCGTCCAATAATGAAGATCAGCCTCACAAGCGATCACCGTATAATCGACGGGCTTACCGCTGCAAAATTCATGACGGATCTGAAGCAGTTACTCGAAAATCCGCTATCATTATTAATATAAATATTGTAAAGACGCACGGCGTGCGTCTTTACGTAACCTGAAGAAAATATGGCTCACGAAATTATAATGCCCAAAGCCGGAATAGACATGACCGAAGGGCAGATTGTAAAATGGTTGAAAAAAGAAGGCGACCCTGTAACCCAAGGTGAAATTATCCTCGAAATCATGACCGATAAAACCAGTATGGAACTTGAAGCGGAAGCATCGGGTGTACTGTTAAAAATACTCAGGCACGATGGAGATACTGTTCCCGTAACGGAGGTTATCGGTTATATCGGTCAGGAAGGCGAAGAAATTGTTCCGCAGGAAGTTGAAGAAGAAAAACCGGTGGAAGAAGATGTCGTGGATAAATCGATGACCAGACTCGAAGATTCCTACAATGTGATCGTTATCGGAGGAGGTCCGGCCGGATACGTTGCTGCAATTCGTGCTGCGCAACATGGTGCTAAAGTGGCCATTGTTGAGAAAAAAGAATTCGGAGGGACCTGTCTCAACTTAGGTTGTATCCCAACCAAAGCTTACCTGAAAAGCGGTGAAATCATCGAAGGGATGAAAATGGCTGCGTCAAGAGGCATTGTTTTCGAGAGCACAAACTACAAAATAGATATGCCTAAAGTGGTGCAACACAAAAACACGGTAGTGAAAAAACTGACAAGTGGTGTTGAAGCGCTGCTGCGAAGCAACAAAGTAGATATTTTTAAGGGTGTTGCCAAGATCAATAAGAATAGAGACGTGGTAGTTGATGATTCCACAGTAATAAAAGGCGATAAAATTATTTTAGCCGGGGGTTCAAAAGTGTCCAGAATAAATATTCCGGGTATCGAGAATCCAAATGTTCTTACAAGCGACGATCTATTGGCACTTGAGGTATTACCGGAAACTCTTGCAGTGATTGGTGGAGGAGTGATAGGAATAGAGATGGCGCAGGCATTTGAAGCACTTGGCACAAAAATTACCGTTATCGAAATGATGGATAGAATCATTCCGTCTGTTGATAACGAGGCGTCCGAATTATTGACAAAACTACTGAAAAAGAAAGGTGTAAAAATCATGACTTCTACCAAGATTACCGAAATTGCCGATAAGGCCGGTAGGGTAGAGGTGAAGACCGAAAACGGTGAATCGGTTATTGCCGATAAGGTGTTGATTTCCATAGGACGTTTGCCCGATATGGAAGGAATGGGTGAAATCAAATTCGAGATGGAGCGCGGTAGAATTAAGGTTGACAAATATATGGAAACCAGTGTTAAAGGAATTTACGCACCGGGCGATGTCAACGCCATTAAAATGCTGGCGCATGTGGCATTCCGCATGGGTGAAGTAGCAGCCGATAATGCAGTGAAAGGTAACCATCGTGAACTGAAGTTGCATTCGGCTCCATCGGTAGTTTATACGCATCCCGAGGTGGCTATGGTTGGATTGACCGAAGAACAGGCTCGTGAAAAATACGATGTTCGTGTTGGTCGTTTCGATTTTGCTGCCAATGGGCGCGCCATGGCATCGGGTGACAATGTGGGTTTCGTGAAAGTCATTGCCGATAGTAAGTACGGCGAAATTATTGGTATACACATCGTTGGCCCTGCTGCTGCCGAAATAATTCAACAGGCTTCGTTGCTGATGGAAATGGAAATTACCGTTGACGAAGTCATCAAGACCATTTACGGACATCCTACCTACTCCGAAGCATTATTTGAAGCTTGTGCTGATGTATTGGGTGAAGCCGTGCATATAATCAAGAAGCAAAAATAGATTTTGTTTAAGATTTAGATAAATGGAAACTACAAGATCATATTCTTGTAGTTTTCTTTTTGTAATTTGGGCTTTTGTCCGTGGCAGTCAAGTCTGATTCGTATCAAATACCCGAGTCGTACCGAAGCGAAAACTTCGATTTATCAGGGGCTGTTTTAGAAGAAACTCAATTAATTGCGGCTGTGTAAAGGCGTGAAAACAGGAAAAATAAGCTAAGAGAGGGAAGAAAAAACGTTTATAAAATTCAAAATGATTTTTTAGTTTCTTATTGCAAATCCTATTTTGCTGCCGCCTATTCCTTCCAGCACATAAGAATAAGT
Source organism: Bacteroidales bacterium UBA1035 (assembly GCA_002316835.1). Lineage (GTDB taxonomy): Bacteria > Bacteroidota > Bacteroidia > Bacteroidales > Dysgonomonadaceae > Petrimonas. The sequence goes on from DCEG01000005.1 coordinate 21,332, forward strand.
TCTCACATTATCCGCCGTAAAAAACTCCACGGATGCTTTTCCTTCGGAATTGGTATTGGTAACAGGATTCCAATAGATGGTGGTTCGTAAATCGGGAGTTGTATTTTGTTTAACCTCGGGCTTATCATATTCAGGAATATAAAATTCTCTGCGAACACAATATCCTTCGGGTTTATAAACAACTAGTCCGGGAGTGGGAATTATTGAAGCAGACGATTCTGCGATATCCTTTGGAGATCTTGTTTTTAAAATAAAAATACCTTGAGTAGGACCAACCTCTCCCAAGGAACCCCACATACTCGCACCCGTTCTGGAAACCAATTCAATGGACTCGAAGAATGAAGCGGGAGTAGTTTCCAGATACTTTATCCAAAAACTATCCATGGTATCTATTCTTACTCCGTCCAGCATCAACATAACCGGCTCTTTCCCCAATCTCCTCATCTCATAAATAACCATATTTCCATCGTTTATATCCTCCATACTCAACTTTTTACTGAACATATTTCTCCAAACCATATCCTGTTTTTTCTGTTCCTGTCTTTTATCTACCACTTCCACTTCAGGCAAATCAATTGTCCACAAATTCTCATCGTATTTTTTCTGAAGAATGGCCTGTTCTATAAAAGCAATGGTAGGGTTTTCTGACGATATAGGCAAAGATGAAAAACGGACTAAAGGAACCGAGGATAATACGGATTTATTATCCGGTTTATCCAATTTCAAATCCAACAATATTCTGCTATTACGCCTGTTTCTTCCTTGCAAGACTATAACAGTAGTATCGGGATTGTTGAAACCGATAAAACCGAAACGTCCATTACTGTTAGTTACTGCTGATTCGGGTAAATCAGTTTTCACATTGGAGAGCATTAACACAGTTCCATTTCTGACAGGCCTACCCAAAGCATTCACCAACTGCCCCGTGACTTTAAATTCATCTTCAGCCTGATAAACCGGAAGAGAGTGATCCGTTTTTATTTCTTCCCACGAATATCTGCTCCATCCCTGCGTGCAAAGCAATATATCAAGTGCTTCTTTTCGTTCCGGTTCATCACCGTTGAAAAACCAACCCGGATTTTCGATATAGCCTTTTAAATCTGATTCTAACAATAATGATCCCTTTATATTTAACCGGTTAACAGATGGAGTAACCACCTTATCATCCGTTACAGATAACGAAAAACTGCCTTTAACCGGCTTACCTTCCTTATCTTTTACCTGAATGTCTACTTTCGCTTTTTCCCTATCACCGTATTTTTCTTTTTCCGGTATAATCTGTATATTAAGATCGTCGTTTCTATCGATAAAAATCAATCTTTCACTGACAGGTAACCCACCCTTGAAAAGTGTAAATTGAGCTATACCGGTAGGAAATTTATCTTTAGGTACGGCAATACGCTCTTGTTTCGTTTTTAAAACTCCTTGCAACGCATAACAAACGGTCTGCCGGCTTTGTCCTATAATTGAAACCGGTTCAGGATTTCCATTTGCCGATTTAACAATAAGAAAAACTGTATCCGTTGATTGGGTTGCAGAGATTACCAGTCCATCTTCCGTTGTTTTTGGCAGCGTGTATTGCTTTTGTATGCCTTTTGATGTTGTTGTAATTTTATAAGTACGATTCGTTTGCGGAACAAAAGAAAATTTTCCCATTCCCAAATGTGTACTCGCAAATTCAAGCAAAATATTTCCTGCATCGTCTGTAAGTACACCTGTAACATCTATACCGAAACCATCATTTCCCAGTGCTTTAAACGCAACCCTGTTCTCCGCATTGGCTATCAAATGACCTCCTTCAGGGAAAAAAACCACCTGATAATCAAAAATGCTTTCAGATGATTCGCCTTTTTCGGTATCGTTGCCGATGAAAATATCCCTGTGAAAAAAATAATCTTCACCGGCATTTCGCATCCAATTGGTATAAGCCCGCAAATGATAATTAGCCGCAGGAAGTGAATCAGGCAAATGAATTTGTCCTGCGAACTCTCTTTTATCGGAATGCAGCAATATCCTTTTTACAGGCCGTTTTTGAACATCGGACAACTCTACATAAATAATCCGGCTCACTACATTGGTGTCCAAATGGGCATTGGTTAGATAAGCTCGCAAGTATATAAACTCACCGGCAGCGTAATAAGGTTTATCTAAATGAAGATAAATCTTTTCAATAGGCCGAACGTTATTATAATCATTAAAATTTGAAATGTTGATGCTTGTTTCCTGTGAATAGCAAAAAATGAAACTTAGCAGAACAAGAGAGATTAAATTTAGACGTTTATGCATGGCGGCTCATGTAAGTCAAAGATTATAATACAAATGTAATACTTTTTTAAAAAAAGAATAAAAAATGTTTCAATATTTTAAATGCAAATAAATAAATTCATATTTCTGTTCTCAAATGATAAATTATTAGCATCTTTTTACTGTGCCTTTGCAACTCATTCATTTCTAATATCATAAATAATAACCTACGATGAATATAATGATATAGTAAAATTTATCATTGTGTATATTATATGAAAATTAATTAAATTTAGTCGACGAAAATGCCTTTAATATCGACGAATGGATTTTATTTGGAAAAAAACATGAATATTTTGTAAATTATGTTTTTTATTATACCTTTGGCAAATGATTTATTACTTTGAGAAATGATTTTACCATTTTAAAAAGACTATTTGTTTGACTATCTATCTAGGTTCATTGAGAGTTGAGAATTTCACATATTTAATCGATCAATTCTATTTTTATTTATTAACTATTAATCATTGTTTTTATGCAAAAAGAAAAACATTTGTTTTGGAGGTTGAGAAAGATTCTGTTTCTTTCCCTCTTCTTGGTGATGAGTGTGAACATGATGTTTGCACAAGTACGCATTACAGGAACTGTGACCGATGCAGGCGGAGGCCCGCTTATTGGGGTTAACGTAATTGAAAGAGGCACAGTAAACGGTACAATTACCGATATTGACGGTAATTTTACCTTAAATGTTGCCTCAACTAACTCTGTATTGGTATTTTCTTATGTAGGTTTTACTACACAAGAAGTTCCTGTTGGCAACAATACCAGACTAACAGTTGTATTGGCTGAAGATTCAGAAACTTTACAAGAAGTAGTTGTTGTAGGTTACGGTACCCAGGCCAAGAAAGACATTACCGGATCGGTGGCTGTAGTAAACACAGAAGAATTGTTGGCTTCAACCGGTTCTTCGGCAACTCAGCAATTGCAAGGAAAAACCCCGGGTGTTTATATCGGACAGACCGGTTCTCCGGGTTCTGCTACCATGGTTCGTATTCGTGGGGTAAATACTGTGAATGATAACGGACCGTTATACGTAATTGACGGAGTAGCCACGCGTAACCAAAACTTAAGCAGTTTGAACCCGAATGACATTGAAAGTATGCAGGTACTGAAAGATGCTTCATCTGCTGCTATTTACGGTGCTCAGGCAGCTAACGGTGTTATTTTGATCACCACAAAAAAAGGAACACGTGGTGGACAACCTAAATTAACCTATGATGCTTATTATGGTATTCAAAAAACTACCAAAAGGTACGATTTGACTAATTCAATGGAAAGGTTGGCAATAGAGTGGGAATCTCAGGAAAATGCTCTGGTGCTGCGTGATGCTAAGTTTGATCCTGAAACAGGAAAAGAAAGGTTCCCTTCTCATGCTCAATTTGGAACAGGGGCATCACCCATTATTCCTAATTATTTAACTACCGGTGGAGCTGGCGGTAACCAGAATATTGATATAAAGAACTACGCATTCCCAAACAATCAGATGGTTCGTTTTTCCGATACCGATTGGTGGGAAGAAATAGATCGTACAGCGCCTATTCAAAATCACCAGTTAACATTATCGGGAGGTAACAACAAAGGACAATATTTACTGGGTTTAAACTATTTCGACCAGAAAGGAACAGTTATCTATTCATACTACAAGCGTTATCAAACGCGTATGAACACATCGTTTGATTTGCGTGACTGGTTTCGGGTAGGAGAAAACCTCCAGTTCACTTATTCAAAAGATCAAGGATTAACCAGTAACTCTTCCGAAAGTACACCATATTCATGGGTTTATCGTTCTTCACCCTGGGTTCCGGTTAAGGATGAGTTTGGAAACTGGGGAGGTTCAAAAATAACTGGTACCGGCAACTGGATAAACGAAGTAGCTAATCTATACCGTGGTAAAGATGGTCATTGGGTAAATACCCGTATTTTTGGTAACGTATGGGCAGAAGTTGACTTTATTAAAAACAGAGAATTAACTTATCGTACAAGCTTCGGTCTTGATTATACCAATTTCTGGGGATATTATATGAGTAAGAAAAACCTTGAATTCTCAGAAAGTCCGGGTAATAATTTCTTTAACGAAGAGGCCAGCAGCGGTTACAATTTGCAATGGCAAAACACACTGACTTACACTAAAAGGTTTGAGGATGTTCATTCGTTGACCGTACTTTTGGGTACTGATGCTCTTAGAGGCGGTTTGGGAAGAAATTTACGCGGTAGAAGATACAATTATTTGTTCGAAGACAATATCAATACTTGGACACTGCAAATGGGTGAAAACAATACCCAGCGCGAAACAGAATCGTGGTATTGGGGAGAAACAGCCTTATTTGGTGTTTTCGGTCGTGTAGATTATGGTTATGCGGATAAATACCTGTTTACTGGTATTGTTCGTCGTGACGGCGCTTCCCGTTTTGGTCAGAAATACCGTTACGGTACTTTCCCATCCGCTTCTTTCGGATGGCGCGTTTCACAGGAGCCGTTTATGGAAGGAACACGCGACTGGCTGGATGACTTGAAATTGCGTGTAGGTTACGGATTGACCGGTAACTCGGAAATCCCTCGCGCTACTAACTTTGCCATGCTCTTTACTACAACTCCGGCCTTAACAAATTATGACCTTGCCGGAGCCAATACCGGAACAACTCCCGGGTATCGTTTAGCTACGTATGGTAACGAGGAAACCCGCTGGGAGGCAACCAAAATGACCAATCTTGGTTTGGATGCAACTTTTGGAGGTGGACGCTTTAATACCACTTTCGAGGTGTATAATAAAATAACCTCCGATATGCTTATTACTGCTGCTTATTCAAATCTGGCAGGAGAACCGGGTGCTCCTTATATCAATTATGGAGACATGCAGAATAAAGGTTTTGATTTCAGCATCAATTATCGCGATCAAATAGGTGATTTCGGCTGGGATCTGGGATTAAATCTTTCCGCCTATAAAAATGAAGTATTAAAACTTGCTGCTTCTGACGATTATGCTATCTATGGAAATGGATACAGGTTATCAACAGCTGCGACCAGAACTATGAAAGGCCTTCCCATTTCGCATTTCTGGGGCTATAACGTAATAGGATTTTACGAAAACGAACAAGATGTTTTGAGTTCACCGGTACCATACGGCACAACTGCAACTGCATTGAAAGATCCAAAAGTGCAGGGATCGTATGTAGGTAAATTTAAGTTCGAAGATGTGAGTGGCCCGGATGGAGTACCCGATGGCAAAATCGATGGTAACGACCGTACCATGATCGGTAATCCTCACCCCGATCTGATGGCAGGCTTTAATGCCACATTGACCTACAAAAACTGGGATATGACTATGTTCTGGTATTCTACCATCGGAAACGAATTATTCAACAATCCCAAGTATTTTACAGACTTCCCGTTGTTTGGTGGTAACCGTTCGGCTACCATGCGCGACTATTCTTGGGAACCGGGTAAAACCAATGCCAAGTTGCCGATCCTTGACTCTCAGGACAACTGGGGTGGTGCAGTTTCGTCATCATATTATGTAGAAGACGGTTCTTTCCTGAAGTTGAAAAATCTGGTGATCGGATACACTTTGCCCAAGGAATTAATACAAAAAGCAACAATTTCAAACTTACGTTTGTATATTCAGGCAGAAAATCTGCTTACATTTACCAAGTACAGCGGTCTAGACCCTGAAATTACTAATATGGAAACAGGTGCTGGTAGTGGTGCAGACTTGAGAAGAGGTCTAGATGCCGGTGGATGGCCAACAACCATGCGTCTTCTTTTTGGGGTAAACTTTGCATTTTAATCTTATTAAAAAACAAAAATATGAAACATAAAAATATATTATTATTGCTCATAGTTTCAGCGTTTGTTATGCTGAGTTCCTGCGGGGAAGATTTCCTGTACAAAGCTCCGCAAGGAAGTATTGATCAGGCAGCATTGATGAATCAAACTGGTATTAACCTGTTGACAACCGCTGCTTACGCAAATATGACTGAAAACAACTGGGGTGCCACTCCTTTTAACTGGACGTTTGGGAGTATGTATGGTGGCGATGCCAATAAAGGTTCCGATGCAAACGACCAGTCTGTATTGAACACGATGGAAACCTATAACATATTGCCTACCAATGGGTATATCGGTGAAAAATACCAATGGGTATATAAAGGGGCCAAACGTATAAATATTGCTCTCCAAACACTTGCGGCGACCGAAGGATTGCCGGAAGCTTTTACAAAATCCAGAAACGGCGAAATGCATTTTCTGCGTGCATTGTATTATTTCGAGGGAATTAAAGTTTTTGGTCCGTTTATCCCTTGGGTAGATGAAACTAATACAGAAAATAATCCTCTTATTCATAACGATATAGATATTTATCCTAAGGTAATAGCTGATGTTGATTTTGCCATTGCTAATCTGCCGGAAAAACAGGATTTGCCGGGTAGAGCCAATTCATGGGCTGCCAAAGCGTTGAAAGCTAAAATATTGATGCAAAAAGGTGACCTTGCTGCAGCTGAACCCATTCTCAAAGATGTTATAGATAACGGAATGACGGCCAATGGTAAAAAATATGGTTTGGAAGATGATATGAATGCTAATTTCGACAGTTTTCGCGATAACGGAAAGGAATCGATTTTTGCGGCACAATTTTCTCATGATTACAATAATGCGAATTCCGGCTGGTCTCTTAACTATCCTCACGGAGGAGCAGGTTCACCCGGTGGATGCTGCGGTTTCTATCAACCCTCCAATGAATTGGCAAACTCTTTTAAAGTAGATGCAAGCGGATTACCTTTGCTGGATAATTCGTACAGAAATGCACCCTTTGTTACAGTTAAAAATACATCAACTGCGGAAGGTGCACCTTTGTCTTTAAACAACACTATGCCGGTTGATCCGCGAATTGATTTTGCTATCGGACGTTTCGGAATTCCATATAAGGATTGGGGACTTCCAAAAAATAACTGGGTACGCGATGTTGGAAACGGTGGTTTTTATATGCCTAAAAAACATGTTTATACCAAAAAAGAACAGGATGCCGGATTAGCCAGTGGAGGAATTCACGATGGTTGGGCTCCCGGCTCGGCTATTAACCTGCAGTATCTGAGTCTCCGCGATATAATCTTAATGTATGCTGAATGTTTGGCTAACAGAAACGATTTGACCGGAGCGATGACACAAGTGAATAAAATCCGTACCCGTGCTGCTCTACCGGTTAATGTTGTAATGCTGGACGGAGCTCCCGCCGCAAATTATAAAATTTCTGTCTATCCTACAACACATGCTGCTTTTACCAACAAGGATATGTGTATTAAAGCTATTCGTATGGAACGCAAACTGGAACTTGCACTGGAGGGATTGCGTTGGTTCGATTTGGTTCGCTGGGGTGGTGATTACATGACTAAGGAGTTAGGAGATTACATTCATTTTGAATCTCAATTCTTAGTTAAATTTGCAACGGCTTCTGTTCTGCCCGCAGCAAAAACAATGTTCCCGTTACCTGACGGTCAAGTACAAACCATGGGTGTTGACGAAAACGGTAAACCGTACCTGGAACAACCTGCTCCATGGAAATAGACGAGTAATATCATTATAAATAATAAAAGGGAGGCTTACCCTCCCTTTTATATTATTTTTCGGTTATGATTAAAAACAAATTCTTTTTTTCTTTTTTACTGGTATTCTTACTTGTTGGATGTAAGAATAGTTCTGAATTAAAAAACTTTACTTACAAATATAGTATGGAGAGTGTTGGAAATTTTAAAGTAGAATTTGAAATAACTCCTGATTCGACATACAAAATTGTTCAAAATGATTATTTTTTCGACAAATTCGAGGGAGTAAGTCGCCCCATTAATAATGAAGGTGTTTTAACTGAATCGGAATTTGATAAATTCAGTGAATTGTTGAATAGCAGCAATATCTATGAGATGAAAGATTCTTACGGCTTTAGTGATGATGCAAACGCTGATAACTCCATTTTATACATTGTTGAGTTGGCCCAGAACGGAAAGAGTAAGTTCGTTTCGGTGAATGCTGATACACAACAAGATTTTTCAAAAGGATTTATCGAACTTATACAATTCACCAACGAGTTTATAAATGCGAATCTGGAAAAAGATACACCTGAAGTTTGAAAAAATGCCCTGTTTCCACTTAAGAAACAGGGCGTTTTTTATTGATCACGTTTAGATACCGATCGTTTCCCGAAGGAATACATAAGGGTAACGTTCCAAAGAAAGCTTTCACTACCGGCAATATCCGATTTAATTTCCTTGTTGGCAACAGCAGACAAAGAAAAGGGGAAATCTTTTTTTGCTAAACTGACACTGGCATAAGCATAGAACCCCTTTTGAGTGCCGACTGTCAGGTAGTAAAACTGTGGGAAAACTCCTAAATAAAATTCATCCGATAATCTTATATTCGTGATATTTGTTTGCAGAGAAATAAAATGCGAATGTTTAATTGCGTTTTTCTCCATATTATACGCATATAAATAATAGGGTCCAACACTAAGATTAGGCGTTATATAATACAGCGGAGCAATTTCTCCGGCCAAAAATCGCCATACGGTTATGGTTTCCTGCTCTATTCCGTTTATGGTGGCCGTTCTGGCTCTAAAAGAATACGCAGGGTGCGCACCAACCCTGAATTTGAATTTTTCGTTATCGGCAAATCTGTACCTGAACCAAAAAATAAACGACCACGGTCTTGCATCGGGGATGTTGAATTTTAATTGTGGATCAAAACTGAAATGTCCCCTGCTTAACGATAAATCGGTAATAAATGCCGGTTTACCCAACGACAGGTAAGGAACTGTAGAGATGCCGTTGTTTGTTATTGATAAAGCCCCGTTAATAAATGTGTCAGGTTTTGGAATTACGGAATTCATCAATACGCTGTCTTTCTCCTGTGAGAAAGAAAAATGAACCAACAACGCGAATGTGAAAATGAATATTGTTCTCATTAATTAAATGAAATCAATTGAGTTGTCTGTAATCCATTGGCGAATAGCCGGTTTTTTGTTTGAATAAACGGGTGAAATGCTGCGGGTATTTGAATCCAAGTTCGTAAGCCACCTCGCTCACGGTCTTGTCTGTATCGTGAATTTTTTCCTTGGCAACTTCCATTAGTTTTTGCTGGATGTAATCCTGAGCCAATTGCCCGGTTTCTTTTTTAATCAGATCGCCAAAATAATTGGAGGAAAGATTAAGTTTATTGGCACAATATTTAACGGACGGTAAACCTATGTTTTGTGGTTTATCTGAATTGAAATAAGAATTCAGAAGATTCTCAAATTTTGTAAGTACTCCCTTATTTGAATCGCTTCGTGTAATAAACTGACGATCGTAAAAACGTACGCAGTAGTTAAGTAGCAGTTCAATATTGGAAACAATCAGCATTTTGCTGTGCTTATCAATCGCGTGTTGCAATTCAATCCGTATTTTCTTAAAACAATCAATTACGGTTTGTTTTTCCTGTTCCGAAAGATGTAGAGCTTCGTTGGTTTCATAAGAAAAGAAAGAATAATCTTTCATATTTCTTCCCAACGGAGTTCCGAGTAGCAAATCGGGGTGGAACAACAAAACCCATCCTTTCATCTCTCTCGGTTGCCCGTCGCTCGAAATCCCAACAATTTGTCCCGGAGCCATGAATACGAGTGTTCCTTCCTGATAATCGTACGTGTTTTTCCCATATTTCAGATCGCCACATTTAACCTCTTTCAGGAAAATAGAATAATATCCATACCTGAATTTTTTGTCGAATGGTTCGTGTTCGGGAATCAAAGGATTTTCAGAGTGATCGATGACACTGACTAAAGGATGCAGCGTTTCGCGATGAATGGCCTTCTCATATTCATAGGTGTGATCGATGTTAATTATTTCGTCCATAACTGATTTTTTATTGCAAAAATAAACGAAATATTCATATGATTTTCAGCGAGAAACGCAAATCAGTAAAAATGGTATGAATAACCGTAATTTGTATACAAAATAACTACATTTGTTATAGTATTTTTGTGGAATCAAATAAAAATCAACGATATGAGCAACATAAAATACATTCTGCTATTTTTAATATTATCATTAATCCCAAATAATATGAATGCACAAACTACCGCAGAAGAGAAAAAAGATATGTTGATACGCATTTCCGAAATTGAAATCTATCCGGAATATCTCAACGAATACATCGCCATTTTGAAAGAAGAAGCCGAAATTTCCGTAAACATTGAGCCGGGTGTCATTGCCATTTATCCCATGCAAATAAAAGATAATCCCACGCAAATCCGTATCGTGGAGATTTATGCCAATCAGGCAGCCTACCAATCACATCTGAAAACGCCTCATTTTCAGTACTACAAAACCGAAACCCTGAAAATGGTGAAATCATTGAATTTGGTGGATATGACTAGTCTGGACGAAGAAACGATGAGCAAAATTTTTAAGAAACTGAAATAACGTGAATAGTTTAAACAAGACCATTTTCGACAGGCTGAGATCGGGAGAGCATGTTCCGTTCACCGATCCTGAATATTCGCAACTTCATGATGCCTGCGTAGAAACCAAAAAACTGGTGATTGCACTAAACAATGAAGCGGATCCGGCGCAACAGCGAAGTTTGCTTAGTAAAATAACCAGTAGAACAGTAGACGAAAGTACTGCTGTTTTCACTCCGTTCTCCATCAATTACGGTAAAAATCTGTGGTTAGGTAAAAATGTTTTCATCAATGCAAACTGCTCGTTTCTGGATTTGGGTGGAATTACCATTGATGATGATGTGATGATCGCTCCGGCTGTAGTGATTTCTTCCGAGGGCCATCCAATCAACGGAAAAGAGCGTCGACAATTGATTCCTGCTCATGTACATATCAGAAAAAACGTTTGGATTGGTGCTCATGCCACCATTCTGCCCGGTGTAACCATCGGTGAAAATTCGGTTGTCGCCGCAGGCGCCGTGGTTACTGCGGATGTACCCGATAACGTCGTCGTGGGCGGTGTACCGGCAAAAATTATTAAACGTATTAACGAATGACGCTTTAAACAAGATAAAAATTCAATTATGAACGTCATTTTTTCTATATTATTCACCATTGTGTTTTTTTCTGCGAACACGTGTGTTGCGCAACAGGCAAACGTCAAACAGCAAATCGATGATGGCAAAACGCTTGTTGTCTATCTGTCGCGGACGAATAATACCAAAGCCGTTGCCAAAATCATACACGCAAAAGTTGGCGATGATTTGGTTGCTTTGGAGTTACAAAATCCTTATCCCGAAAATTATCGCGCTACGGTTGAGCAAGTCGCCAAAGAGAATGAAACCGGTTTCTTGCCGCCTTTGCGTACAAAAATTGAAAATTTCAGCCGATACGACACCATTTTTATCGGGTTTCCAACATGGGGAATGCAGTTGCCGCCACCTGTGAAATCGTTTTTGAGCCGGTATGATTTTAATGGAAAAACCATCGTCCCTTTTAACACACATGCGGGATATGGTCCCGGCAGCAGTTTCACAGATATTAAACGATATGCGCCGGACGCTGAAGTTTTGGAAGGACTTTCCGTGAAAGGCGGAATTGAAAGAGACGGCATATTGTTTGTGATGGAAGGTGAAAAAAGACGGGAAACAGAAAATCTTATAGAAAATTGGTTAAGTAAAATAGGCATTAACAAGTAAGCTTATCCATCTTTTTCATCATGGTTTGATTTTCGCAATTTTTTGTTTGAAATGCGTATATTTATTTGTTACTCACTCCCTACTTTTGTATCGTAAACAATTATATGCTGAAAAATGGGTAAAACAGAAAAATTAGAAGAATTCTACAACCAAAAATTCGGATGGTTACCCGATAACATCCGAAAGGATTTCGGGCACTTCAACATTTTTGTACTTGAAGATCACAGAGATGGCAAAGCTCGTCCGGTGCCTTATCGCAAGCGCGACTATTTTAAAATCACCTTCCTGCAAGGAAATGCCGAAATACATTATGCCGATAAATCGGTGAAAGTGGCTAAACAGGCGATCACCTTTTCAAATCCACAAATACCGTATAGTTGGGAAGGCCTGGAAAACGTCTTGGGCGGTTATTACTGCATTTTCAATCAGGAGTTTTTCGGTCAGTTCGGTAATTTGAACGATTATTCGCTTTTCAAGCCGGGTGGCACTCACGTCTTTGAACTTTCGGATGCACAGGCCGGACAGGTTATTGGTGTTTTTAAAAAGATGCAGGAAGAATTCAATTCCAACTATGTGCACAAGTATGATGTATTGCGCAATCTCACTTTTGAGTTATTGCATTTTGCGATGAAAATGCAACCTTCGGTTGAGTTGGAAAAACAACCCATAAATGCGTCGCAGCGCATCTCCACTTTGTTCGCAGAATTACTTGAGCGTCAGTTCCCGATTGAAGATACGAGCCAATACGTGCAACTGCGCACTGCTTCCGATTTTGCAAAGCAACTCTACATTCACGTGAATTACCTGAACCGTGCCGTGAAAGAAGTTACAGGAAAAACTACCAGCGATATAATCAGTGAACGCATTTTACAAGAAGCAAAAATTATGTTGCGACAAAGCGATTTATCTGTTTCGGAAATCGCTTACGCGTTGGGATTTTCCGAAGCTCCTCGTTTCAACAACTTTTTCAAGAAACTGACAGGCGAAACGCCATCAGCGTTCAGAAAAGTTTGATTTTCGCAAACATTGGTTTTAATTGAGTAATTTCTCCTGATAAATTATGACGAATTTTGTATCAATAAAAAATTCTGATTAGAAAACAATGAAAACAACGTTACTCATCTTGTTTATTCTTACAGGTATCGAAGGATGTGCATGACAAAATCAATCGAAAATGAATACTACAACTTCAAGCGAAGATTCAGCACAAGTTATCGCCGTAACACGCAAGCTGACGGATTTAATGATTGAAAGAAATATCGCTGAAATGGACAAAATCGTGGATCAGAATTTTACCCTCACTCACATCACAGGGTACAAGCAACCGAAAGCCGAATGGTTTGCCGAAATAGAGAGCGAAAGCATGAAATATTATGGTTACGAAGAAGTGGGCACTTCTGTAAAGATCAACGGTAACCGGGCAGAGTTCATCGGCAGAAACCGGCTCGATGCCCGTATCTGGGGTTCGCGAAACAATTGGCGGCTGCAACAAAAAATGCAGTTGGGTAAACGCGACGATAAATGAATAATTTTAAATTCAGTGGCGTCAACATTCTGACGACCGCAGCATAAAATTAATCAAAAAATATGAAAACATTTTTATTCGCTCTCATCACATTCATGACAATCCATGTAGGGTTAGCAGCACAGACCAGCCATGTGCAGGGCAAAAAGATTCTTATTGCCTACTATTCCCTAAGAAATGGAAATACCCGCATTGTAGCAGAAGAAATTCAAAAAAACGTGGGTGGAGACATTTTTCGCATAGAAACAGTCAATAATTATCCCGCCGAGTACCGCGATGTTACCGACCAGGCAAAACGTGAACAGGAATCGGAATTTCGTCCGAAATTGAAAAAGAACGTATCCGGCTTCAACCAGTACGACGTTATTTTCATCGGCTCTCCCATTTGGTGGGGAACCGTTGCTCCGACTGTGAAGACATTTCTGGAAAGCAATGATTTCAAAGGAAAAACCATCGTTCCGTTTGTGACTCACGGAGGTAGTCAATTGGGAAGCAGCGTTTCGGACATTCGCAAACTCTGTCCCGACTCTAAAGTACTTGATGGGCTTGCAGTGCTTGGTAGCAATGCAAATAATTCTTCAAACGATGTAATAAAATGGCTCAACACTATCGGAATAACGAAATAAAAAACAGTAAATAAATAAGATGTAAAAGATGGATAATTATAAGTTTTCAGAATTTTCTTTCATGCGATATTTCAATACAAAAAGATTGTTTTACGTTTGTATTGGCTTGATATTAACTTCTTTGGTGCATGGACAACAACCACGAAATATTACGGTAAAATATATTTCCGAAGAAATCAAAATTGACGGTATCCTTGATGAGGATGTTTGGCAGGATGCAGACAAAGGCGGTGATTTCTGGCAATTTTTCCCCACGGACTCCATGAAATCAGTAAACAATACAGAATTCCGGCTTTTATATGATGATCACGCATTATATATAGGAATACGAGCGGACGCAAAATCAGATGATTACGTTGTAAGTTCTTTACGCCGCGATTTCAGCGGAGTAGGAAATGACAACGTTACCCTGATGTTCGATACGTTTAAAGACGGTACCACCGCCTTTTTGTTTGGGATGACACCGTACGGAGTACAACGCGACGTCTTTGTTTCCGGTGGCGGGTCAGACAGAAACGCATTCAATACATCATGGGATCAGATATGGCACTTACAGAGTACCATGCATGAAGATCACTATATTTTAGAAGCATCTGTACCGCTAAGCTCCATTAAATTCAGGGAAGGTGAAACATCGTGGAGAGTGCAATGTTACCGTTGGGATATGCAAACCAACGAACAGAGCGCGTGGGCGCGCGTTCCTCAAAATCAGATGCTGTCGAGCCTCGCATTTATGGGCGATATGATCTTTGAAAAACCGTTGCCAAAATCGCGTACTCCAATCGCTATTATTCCTTACGTTAACGCCTTAACATCGAAAGATTTTGTTACTGATCTTCCTGATAACAAATTAACTTTTGGCGGAGATGCTAAAGTAGCTATAGGAAACAGCATGAATCTGGATATCACGGTGAACCCGGACTTCTCTAATGTGGAAGTCGATGATATTTTCACTAATTTAACCCGGTTTGAAGTATTCCTTCCCGAAAAAAGGCAGTTTTTTATCGATAACAACGATTTATTCGGCAGCTATGGGGACACGTATTATGCTGCCAAACCCTTCTTTTCGAGAAGAATTGGTTTAGCCAGGGATAAGAACGGAAACCTTATCGAAAACAGAATTATAGGCGGAGTAAGGTTAAGTGGAAAATTAAATGAAAACTGGCGTCTCGGGCTTTTGAATATTCAAACCGGAGAAGACGAAAACAACGAAATCGCGTCAAACAATAACATGATGATCTCCGTGCAGCGCAAGGTTTTCTCAAGGTCCAACATCGGGTTCTTTGCAATCAACCGCGAAGCTTTTAAAGATTATGCTTTCCTCGATAATGCTGAAAAATACAACCGGGTATTCGGCGCTGAATATAATCTTGCATCGGCCGATAACAGCTGGACGGGAAAATTTTATTTGCATAAATCTTTTCAACCGGACGATTCCAAAGGAAATCTGTCTTCACAGGCAACTGTAACTTACATGAACAGAAGAATAAGATGGATTGCCGATCTGATGTACGTGGATAAGGATTTTAAGGCCGATCTTGGTTTCGTACCGAGAACCGATATATTAAAGAATGGAAATGGATTAACTTTTAATTTCTATCCGAAAAGCGGGCCTGTAAGCCTTCACGGGCCGGGAGCCATGGCGTTGTATTACTGGAAACCTTCCATGGACATGAAAAAAGAGGATCATACTTATAATCTATACTACAACGTCAATTTTAATGATCAGTCAACGCTGCGACTCGATTACAATAATTATTTTGTTTATTTAACGCATGGTTTTGATCCCACTCGTTCGGGAGGAGAACCATTGCCGGGAAATCAAAGCTACTCATACAATCAATTGGGCGCAACGTATCAATCCAATCCGGGGAAATTGTTTTCTTTTAATGCACAAACTACGGGAGGACAATTTTTTACAGGACACAGCCTGACTATAGGCGGACAACTCACAACCAGAATGCAACCATGGGCGTTGCTGAGCCTTAACGTGCGATACGATGCCATACGTTTGCCTCAACCTCATTCAAACGCAGATTACTGGCTGGTGACACCAAAAGTGGACATTACTTTTTCCAAGACCGTTTTTTGGTCAACACTGGTGCAATACAGCAATCAGCGAGATAATATCGGTATCAACTCACGCTTGCAATGGCGGTTTGCACCTTTATCCGATTTGTACCTGGTGTATAATGACAATTATTTTACGCGGGATTTCGAACCTCGTTTTCGGTCAATCAATCTGAAACTGACGTATTGGCTGAATTTATAATAGGAAAGCAATCGGGCAGATTGAACCGGCTGGTGTCAGGAGCCCCCGAATTTCTTTTAAAAGATATGTGGCATTATCTGTAATAAGGATAAAACGACAGTTTTTCAAGGAAAAAACAAATCAGTAAAAGTGGTATGTTTTCCTGTAATCTGGGTAATAATCGGCTCATTTTCATGCTCTATCTTTGCAGAAGTAATTTACTAACTATAAAAAAAGATGAATATGAAAAAAATTATCTTACTGGCAACTTGCTTAGTCGGAATTATTTCCGCTCAGTCCCAAACAAAACCGCTCGAACAAAGAATCATAGAAATTGAAGACAGAATGGCCATTAAAGAACTGGTCGATCAATTTTCCATTTTATCAGACCTGAAGCACGCTCAGGCACAAGCGCTCCTTTTTACCGAAGATGCTGTTGTGGAAACCTATCAGGGAGACCAACTGACCATTACGCTGAAAGGCAGGGAACAGATTGCAGCAGTGTTCGGGAATTTCCTTAATTCGATGGAAACGGTATATCACATTAACGGACAACAAACTGTGGATTTGAACGGAAACAATGCCACAGGGGTTTCTTATTGTCAGGTAACGCTTATCGGGGACGAAAACGGAAAGAAAATGGTCACCAATCATGGTGTTTTCTATCAGGACAATTATGTGAAAGGCAAAAACGGTAAATGGTTGATATCAAAAAGAAAATCTACCTTTCACTGGACGGAGAAAAGAGAATTGAAACAATAATAACCGGATTACGAAGATGAGTACTCTATCCAGGATAATAACAACATTGTTTATTCTGACAGTTCCCACCATTTCGTTCTCTCAGGAACCGTTGCAAATACAAAAAATGTCCGGCGAGATTAATTTCGACGGACATGTGAATGAGGATGTATGGAATAACCTCCCTCTTTTGCCCATGCTCGTGAATACGCCTAATTTCGGGAGCCGGCCTTCTGAAGAAAGTGAAGTGATGATCACCTATGACGACGAATATTTATGGGTGGGTGCCCGGCTTTTGACGAAAGACCCGTCCACCATTACGACAAACAGCATGAAGAGGGACGAAATGAACATGAACTCCGATGTTTTTGGAATCATGTTGGATACGTATAACGATAACGAGAATGCATACTCTTTTACTACTATGCCCACAGGTGCCCGAATAGATGCTGCTATATCCGGCGATGGTTCAATGATGGGGATTAATGCCGATTGGAACACGTTTTGGGATGTAAAAACATCACGCGATGATAAAGGCTGGTATGTAGAAATGCGCATTCCGTTCACGAGCCTTCGTTTTCAGCCGCAAGGCAATATAACTACCATGGGAGTGATCGCAAACCGTTACATCAGTTATCTGAACGAAATGGACACGTATCCCGCCATCGATCCGCGGTACGGGCAAACGGCGCACCTGAAACCATCATTGGCGTCTGAAATTAAGATGGAGATTTCCAAAACAAAGCGTCCGGTATATATTTCTCCTTACGTCATTGGCGGATATGATAGAAAATGGAGGTTGAATCCTGACAGAACAAAATACGTAAAAGATAACGACACGCCACTCAATGCCGGATTAGACATAAAATACAGCGTAACCAGTAACCTGACACTTGATCTTACTGTGAATCCCGATTTTGCGCAGGTGGAAGCCGATAATCAGCAAGTTAACATGACACGGTACTCACTGTTTTTTCCTGAAAAAAGAGCCTTTTTTCAGGAAGGATCCAATATTTTCGATTTCAATCTGCTTGGTTTTACAAGGCTTTTTCATAGCCGCAACATCGGTCTTCGTGACGGACAACCGGTAACCATCTTGGGTGGAGCACGTTTGTACGGTTCCGTAGGTGAGTGGGATTTAGGCGTTTTGAACATGCAGACGGAAAAAACATCGGCAACACCCGGTGAAAACTTCGGTGTGGTAAGAGCGCGAAGAGGAATTATCAATCAGTATTCTTACCTGGGCGGAATGGTTACTTCACGCGTTGGAACCGACGGACACTGGAATTTCGCTTACGGACTGGATGGAAATGTACGTGTAGTCGGTGATGAATACGTTTTCTTCAGGATGTCACAAACGTTCGATAATAAAATAACCAATAACCTTAAACTGGAAAATAAAAAGCCCGATGATATATTCGCCTACATCGGCTGGCAACGAAGACGTCAGGACGGATTTTATTATATGTCCAGTTTAAAATACACCGGACAACATTTAACTCCGGGGGTTGGATATGTTCAGAAACAAGGTTTGTACGGAATTTATGCAAATATCGGCTATGGTTTCATGCCCGGTGAAAAATCCAACATATTCCTTCATGGGCCAACGTTCATTTACGACATAGAAAAAAGGGTAGTAGATGATGGAATGGATTGGCATGTGATCAATCCCGGGTGGCAAATGCAAACAAAAAGTGGTTTCAGGGCAACGGCTGATATACGTTATGAACAACAAGGTGCTCATTGGGATTTTCCCATCTGGAGTATTATTATTCCAAAAGGAGACTACGCTTACACCACGTTTAATACCACACTTAGCAACTCACCCGCTAAGAAGCTTTCGTATCAGTTACGCTCAACATTGGGCCAATTCTATGACGGACAAAGTTATCAGGTGCAGATTACTCCTCGCTGGAATGTATCAGCTAATTTACAGGTCGGAGCCATGTATTCTTTTAATGCGTTGCGCTTTCCGAAAAGACCGACAAACGATAAACTCGACATCCACATGACCAACATTAATGCGCTTTATATGTTTAATACTAAACTATCTGTAAGTGCATTTGTACAGTATGTGAATACTTCTAAAGATTTGGTTTCAAATGTTCGCTTACGTTACAATCCAAGTGAAGGGAACGATTTGTACATTGTGTTCAACGATGCCCGCCGGATGGGCAGCAGCGCGGGAGTCACTCCCGTTCCGCCGTCGTTTTACAACAATACCGTCATGGTAAAATATACACACACGTTTACGATGAAACTATAACGGAAAAATATTCCGGTTTTTCTACATGGTAAATTGATTGAGTAAACATCTAAATAATAAAGAAATATGAAAACAGTGACGTTGAACAATGGCGTAGAAATGCCTATTCTGGGATATGGAGTGTATCAAGTCCCCGATTACGACGAATGCAAAAGAAGTGTTCTGACAGCTCTTGAAACCGGTTACCGGAGTATTGACACGGCACAGGCTTACGGCAATGAAAAGGCGGTTGGCGATGCCATCAGAGAAAGTGGTATTCCGCGCGATGAATTATTCATCACCACAAAATTATGGATATCACACTACGGTTACGAAAAAGCAAAGAAAGCTTTCGCGGAATCCATGGAAAAACTGCAGCTGGAAACACTGGATCTATACCTCCTGCATCAGCCCTTTAATAACATATACGGTGCGTGGCACGCTTTGCAGGAATTGTACAAGGAAAGGAAAATTCGTGCTATCGGCGTAAGCAATTTCTTTCCCGACCGGTTAGTGGATCTGATCGAATTCAACGAAGTTACGCCCGCATTGAATCAGATTGAAACACATCCGTTTTACCAGCGGAACGACGACCGCAGGATAATGGATGAATACAACGTTCGTCACGAATCGTGGGCGCCATTTGTCGAAGGAAAAGACGATTTCTTCAACAATAAAATTCTCAGCGAAATCGGTAAAAAGTATGGAAAATCCGTAGCTCAGGTTACTTTACGCTGGCTAATTCAGCGCGATGTGGTGGTAATCCCGAAATCGGTAACGCCTTCGCGCATCAAGGAAAATTTTGACGTATTCGATTTTGAATTATCTGAAAACGACATGAACACCATTGCGAAAATGGACACAAACACCCATAAATTCCTGGATCATAAAGATCCGGAAGTGGTAAAGATTTTTGCGAGTTGGGCTAAATAAGTAAGTTTAGAAAAAGAAATGAAAACAAGATCATTAGGTCAAGGATTGCAGGTGTCCGAAATAGGGCTTGGCTGTATGGGAATGAGTTTCGGATACGGCGATGTGCACGATGTGAAACCCATGACCGACCTCATTCACAAGGCGGTGGGCATGGGCGTAACGTTCTTCGATACGGCCGAAGTGTACGGCCCATACATAAACGAAGAATTGGTTGGACAAGCGTTGAAACCGTTTAAAGGAAAAGTGGCGATTGCCACCAAATTCGGATTTGATATTCAGAACGGAAAATCCGTCGGGTTGAACAGCCGGCCGGAACAAATCAGAAAAGTAGCAGAGGAATCCCTTAAACGATTGCAGGTGGAATCCATCGATTTGTTTTACCAGCACCGCGTTGACCCGAACGTGCCGATGGAGGACGTGGCGGGAACCGTGAAGGATTTAATTGCCGAAGGCAAAGTAAAACATTTCGGACTGTCGGAAGTCGGCGTGGAAATGATCCGTCGTGCTCATGCCGTACAACCCGTAATGGCATTGCAGAGCGAATATTCGCTGTTTTGGCGCGAACCGGAAGAAGCCATTATGCCCGTGTTGGAAGAACTGGGAATCGGATTTGTTCCTTTCAGTCCGCTCGGAAAAGGATTTCTGACTGGAAAAATTGACGCCAACACCACGTTTGGCAAGAATGATTTCCGCACAACCGTTCCTCGTTTTTCGGAGGAAAATATAAAGAAAAACATGGCGTTGGTGGAATTGGTGAAAACATTCGCCGCAGAAAAAGACGCAACGCCCGCACAGATCGCACTGGCATGGGTTCTGGCACAGAAACCGTGGATTGTGCCCATCCCGGGAACCACAAAAGTTCATCGGCTGGAAGAGAATCTGGAAGCCGTCCATGTGGAATTATCCACAGAAGATATCCGGAAAATAAACGAAGCCGTATCGAGAATTGAAGTCTCGGGCGAACGATATGCGCCAGCAAACCAAAAAATGATAAACCGGTAAAGAAAAATGATAAACATTAAAAAGGGGCTATCAAACTTGACAACCCCTTTTATGTTATATTCTACAAACTCTCGCCAAAATCTTCTTTAAATTTCTCTATGAGTTTTTGTGGCCAATCGTTTACAGGTTCCAAACCACCCATAAAGAAGCGAAGAACAGGTGGTTCATAGAAAAATCGAAGCCCGCCAATCAATTTACGGTTTTCATATAACCAGGTTACACGGTCTTCTACGTATTTAATTTGCGATAACGTGAAAACGCGACGTGGAACGGCAAGTCTTAGTAACTCCATATCTGCGTATGTTTCGTTTCCGTATTCGTCACGCTGGTTAGAAACCGATCCGCGTTCCATACCACGAATTCCCGAAATTAAGAACAGTGCAGCTGCCAGTGCTCCGGCGGGGTATTCTTTTTGTGGAATGTGTTCACAAATCTCCATAGCATTCAGGTGAACTCCTAAAACACCGGCTGGTTTTATAACCGGAACACCTTTAGCATCCAATGCTTCCACCAGGTATTTTATATAACCCGGACTTTGACAAATAATAGATTCATCCAGTGTTTCGTAAAGTCCAACTGTCATTGCTTCCATTTCACGAACCGACATACCGCCATAGGTGAGAAATCCTTCGAACAAAGGTACCAAAGCTTCCAGTTCACGATAAATTTCAAGGCTATCGGTACACATTCCGCCACCGCGGGAAGAACTTAGCTTTCTTGCAGAAAAATATACGAGATCGGCCAGTCCTGTCATTTCTTTCAAGATATCGCCCAGAGATGCTTCTTTAAATTCGTCTTCACGCTGCTTTACAAGGAAAGCGTTTTCTCCGATAAGACTGGCATCCAACACTAAACGGATATTGTATTTACTGGCAATTGCCCGTACATCCCGCAAGTTTTGTACCGAGAAAGGTTGTCCGCCAATAAGGTTGGTAGAAGCTTCCATTCTGATAAAAGGAATATTTTTGGCTCCGTGAACCTTTATCACTTCTTCCAGCTTTTCCAGATTCATATTACCTTTAAACGGATGTGAAGAATTAATTACGTACGCTTCATCGTATAACAATTCTACAATTTTACCGCCATATTGCGTGATATGTGCCATAGCAGTTGTAAAATGATAGTTCATGGGAACCACACTTCCTTTCCTCACGTATGCATTGGAGATTATATTTTCGGCAGCGCGTCCTTGGTGAACCGGCAAATAATATTTTTTACCGAGCACTTCCTGAACGGCCTGTTCTAATCGATAAAAACTTTGTGAGCCGGCGTATGCATCATCGGCTTGCAACATTGCAGCCATCTGATTGTCACTCATAGCGTTAGTTCCACTGTCAGTGAGCATGTCCAGAAATACATCTTTCGTGTTTAGTCTGAAAGTGTTAAATCCGCCTTCCTGCAATGCTTCCAATCGACGTTCAATGGGTACTAAGTGTAGTTTTTGCACAACACGCACTTTGTGCAGTTCCAGCGGGATGTTCTCTCCGCTATAAAATTTGATTTCCTGCATGATTATTTATTTTATTTTTGTAATGATAAAAGTCTAAATTCCTTTAATCGGTCAGTTTTAAGCAAAAAAATATATCGTTTTGATAAAACAATTCGCAAAGATATGGCAAATTATAAAACCAAAACTCAATATTGAAGTTTAATTTGAGAAAAACAATTAAATTGTAATTTTATTAACGATTTTCCCTCAGGAAAACAATTTAATCGTATATTTGCAACAATAATTAATCTCATTGAATAACATTATAAATAAGAACTCATGGATAAACCTTATGTAATAGGTATTGATGTCGGTGGTACTAACACCGTTGTCGGCATTGTTGACAAAAGAGGGCAGATTTTGCGTAGCGGAAGCCTTAAAACGGCAAAACATGCCGAAGTAGAAGA
Source organism: Bacteroidales bacterium UBA1035 (assembly GCA_002316835.1). Lineage (GTDB taxonomy): Bacteria > Bacteroidota > Bacteroidia > Bacteroidales > Dysgonomonadaceae > Petrimonas. The sequence goes on from DCEG01000005.1 coordinate 44,512, forward strand.
TTATCTGGACGAGCTGAGCCAGGTGATTGAAGAAGTGATCAAGGATATAGCTACCAAAGATCAGATCAAAGGAATTGGAGCCGGTACTCCCAACGGCAACTATTTCACCGGAAGTATAGAATTTGCCCCCAATCTTCGCTGGAAAGGCGTTATTCCGTTTGCACAAATGTTGGAAGACAGGGTAGGCATTCCTGTAGCACTCACTAACGATGCCAACGCGGCAGCTATTGGTGAAATGACTTACGGTGCAGCCCGGGGTATGAAGGATTTTATCGTTATTACTCTTGGAACCGGTGTAGGAAGTGGAATTGTTGTAAACGGACAAATGGTTTACGGGCACGATGGTTTTGCCGGAGAACTTGGTCACGTTATCATGCGCCGTACAAACGGAAGAATCTGCGGTTGCGGAAGAGCAGGATGCCTTGAGGCATATACATCTGCAACGGGTGTGGCACGTACTGCCCGCGAATACCTGGAATTGAAACACGATGCTCAGACTCAACTGCGCAATATTCCTATTGATGACATCACATCTAAGGATGTTTTTGATGCAGCTATGGCAGGGGATGAAATGGCAAAAGAGATTTTCCGTTTTACCGGTGAAATGCTGGGTGAAGCCTTTGCCGATTTTGTAGCTTTTTCAAGCCCTGAAGCCATCATTCTATTTGGTGGACTGGCAAAAGCAGGAGATCTTATCATGAATCCAATCCGTGAATCGATGGAAAGGAACCTGCTACCTATTTTCAAAAACAAAGTGAAACTGATCTTCTCCGAACTTAAGGAAAGCGATGCCGCCGTTCTGGGTGCCAGCGCATTGGGTTGGGAAGTGAGATAGAGAAAGAAACTTCAATAAGAAATGTAGGGTATCGCATTTTGTGATACCCTATTTTATTTAGTAGGCATTCTAAAATGTCACTGTCTTTAAAACCGATTGATGCATCAGCTATATTTGTAACGCAACCTTAAATTTTTGAACATATCCACACAAAAAAGAGTGTTTTTAAAAGAAAAATATCCCAAAATGGATATTTAACAAATAAATTCATTAAACTTGTAGTGTTAAACTTTTGTATGAGGACACGCATATAAAAATCTTATTTCATTGGGATCCATCACTTTTCTAAATTTAATCGGAATGAAAAATAAAGAATTAACACGTAGAACATTCTTGAGAAAAACATCTTTTGGTGCAGCAGGTTTAACATTAGCATCAAATAATTTTTCCCGGCTTTTTGCAAACATTCAACAAGATTCGAATAAGCTTGCCTTACTCGGCGGAAATCCCGTACGTCCAAAAGGATCAGTGTTGGGTATAAAATGGCCGGTTATAGAGAAGAGAGATTTGGAAATGTATATTCAGGCTTTTAGGGACAAAAACTGGTCGGAGTACAGTAACAGGAAAGAAGAATTTGGTACACAATTTAATGAAGAGTATGCTAAATTCATGGGTGTAAATTATTGTGCAGTGACAAATGCAGGTACACAGGCATTGGAAGCTGCGCAACGTGCATTTGATATTGGTCCTGGTGATGAAGTAATTACGCAGACTAATACATTTGTTGCAACACCTCAATCGACGTTTAATTTATTTGCCTTACCGATATTAGTTGATACAGATCCGGAAACATTTATGATAAATCCTGATCTGATAGAAGAACGTATTACACGAAATACAAAGGCGATTATACCTGTTCACATAGGTGGAGCCGTAGCAAATATGGACAAAATATTGGCAATTGCTAAAAAGCATAATCTTGCTGTGATCGAAGATTGTTGTCAGGCGCATTCGGCTGAGTGGAGAAATAAAAAAGTTGGTTCCATTGGAGATTTAGGTTGTTTCAGTTTTCAGCAATTCAAGAGCTTGCCGGCAGGTGAAGGAGGTGCAGTTATCGGCAATGATGAATATCTTGTTGCAAGAGTTGGGGCATATGTTAACAATGGAAGAGACCCGAGAGGTAAAGGAAGAATTTTTCCCGGAGCCAATTTACGCCCAACGTCTTTTCAGTCTGCTAATATGTTGTCTCAATTAAAACGCCAGGATGAACAAAATGAACATCGCGATAAAAATGTAACATATCTTGAACAATTACTTTCGGGGATTAAGGGTATTAAACCAACCAGGAAATACGATGGGCAAACACGTCGTGCTTATTATGCCTATCAAATGGTCTACGAGAAAGAATATTTCAGTGGTCTGTCAAAAGCTAAATTCATGGAGGCGCTTCAGGCAGAAGGAATACCGGTTAATAATGGGATAGATTCAAATCTACACAAAGATCCTTTTATAGATGCATATCTGAATCTAGATTCATTTAAAAGAATTTATTCAAAGGAAAGATTGGATAAATACAAAAAAGAATTGCAATGTCCGGTGAATGAGCATCTCCAGGCAGAAATAGGCATTTCCCTCTATCAGGCTGTTTTCCTGGGTCCTAAAAGAGATATGGAGGATATTGTGACAGCAATAGCGAAAATACAGAAGAACGCATCAAAGCTTCTGTAAAAGTTATGGCCGATGAATTACATGATTACAAACTTTATCCTTAATAATTTCAAACTAAAAATGAAAATAAAAAGATTGAAGTTGCTGGGTGCTTGTATTTTATTTACTGGTATAATTTTTACAAATACTCAGTGTCAGAAATCAAAAGGTTCTAATTTGAATTTATCTTTTTTGCATGATACAAAAGAATTACCTCGAATAAACAATACTAAACATAATTCACAACAAATAACCGATTTTAAATGGCCGGATGGTAAAAAAATGGCTATTAGTCTCACTTTTGATGATGCTCGTTTAACCCAGATCGATAAAGGTATTCCATTACTTGATAAATATGATGTTAAGGCAACATTCTATGTTTCTCCGAAACCAATGATGGAGAGATTAGAAGGCTGGAAACAGGCACAAAGAAATGGTCACGACATTGGAAATCATACTCTCTCTCATCCTTGCACCGGAAATTTTGCTTTCTCGCGAAACAATGCACTGGAAGATCGGACGCTGAAATCACTGAAAACAGAAATTGATTCGGCGAATGTATTGATCAAAGAAGCATTCGGCGTTTTACCTGTATCGTTTGCTTATCCTTGCGGAAATACTTTTGTCGGGAGAGGTATAAATACGAAGAGCTATGTTCCCCTAATAGCTTCACAATTCGAAACCGGACGGAAATGGTATGACGAAGGGCCTAACGATCCTTCTTTTTGCGATTTATCACAATTAACAGGTCTGGAACTGGATGGAAAATCATTCGATGAAATACTGAAACTAATCGAGTCTGCTAAGAAAAACGGTCAATGGCTGGTCCTTGTGGGGCATGAAATGAATGATGAAGAAGGACAATTGACTTCATTGCTTAGTACAATAGAGGCTATCTGTCAGTATGCGACTGATCCTGCAAATGGTATCTGGATTGACAATATACACAATATTGCGTCATTTATAAAAGAACAACGAGGCGAAAAATAAACTTTCGAATAAATTTTTTTAAAGATAAGTTGATAAAAAATATTTATCTATCTTAGCAAAAAATAGAAAAACAAATTATTTTATAATATCACAAAATGACTACCAGAAGAAACTTTTTAAAACAAACAGCATTTACTGCCACAGGACTGGGATTAATGTCTGTACTGCCCAATCATTTATACGGAAATATCATTGGTGCAAACGAAAAATTAACATGCGGACTCATTGGAGCAAATGGGATGGGAATGTCTGATTTACGTGCATTTTTGGCCTTGCCAAACACTGCTTGCGCAGCCATCTGTGATGTGGACCAAAATGTGCTGGATAAACGCATAGCTGATACGGAAAAAATTCAGGGATTTAAACCCAAAGGATATTCCGATTTTCGAAAGATGCTGGAAAATAAGGATATAGATGTTGTGATCATCGGTACACCCGATCACTGGCATTGTTTACAATATGTTTATGCAGCTCAGGCCGGAAAAGACATTTATTGCGAAAAACCGTTGGCAAATTCGGTTGCCGAAACAACAGTAATGGAACAAGCTGCAAAACGTTATAATGTTGTTACCCAGGTGGGCATGTGGCAGCGCAGTGATCCGCATTGGAAAGAAGCTGTTGATTTTGTTCATTCCGGAAAATTAGGTAAAATTCGTACTGTTAGAACGTGGTCTTATCAAGGATGGATGGGTTCTGTCCCGGTGCGCCCCGATGCGCCTGTTCCTGCCGGAGTCAATTACGACATGTGGTTAGGACCTGCTCCATTAAAACCATTTAATCCAAGCCGGTTTCACTTTACGTTTCGCTGGTTTTGGGACTATGCAGGAGGTATGATGACAGATTGGGGTGTGCATATCATTGATTATGCCCTGTTTGGGATGAATGCGCAAGGCCCGAAATCGGTAATGTCGATGGGTGGAAAATTTGCTTATCCCGACGATGCTTGCGAAACCCCCGATACTCAGCAGGCTCTGTATGAATTCGATGGATTTACCATGCTTTGGGATCACGGTATTGGAATAGATGGTGGTTATTATGGAAGAACTCATGGCGTTGGTTTCGTGGGTAATAACGGAACATTGGTGGTTGATAGGGGAGGCTGGGAGGTAATCCCCGAATACAAGAACAACAAACCCGAAATGGAGCGTATTGAGTTGCAGAAAGGTACCGGCAAAGGACTTGAACTTCACATGAAGAATTTTGTCGATTGCATCAAAGATCGTAGCCTGACTCCTGCAGCAAGCATTGAAATCGCAGGAAATACTGCCCGGGTAGCTCATTTAGGAAATGTGGCATTCAAAACCGGAAGGCGTTTATATTGGGACAACGATCAAAGGCAATTCTTAAATGACAAAGAGGCCAACAATCTTTTAAAGCCAAATTATCGAAAACCCTGGATATTTCCTAAAGTGTGAAATTCTTAAAGTATCGTTTGCGTTGCGCCGATTTGTGATATTTTAACAAAATTGGCGCAACGTTTTTTATATTTTTTCATCTTATGAATAGAACTAGTAATCTATTTACATATGAGACAATTATTTTATCTAATACTTTTATCCATCCTTTTTTTGGGATGCGATGATAATTATGAAAATATTCACCGGTATTCGAAAACTATTTCGCAATCGAAACAGTATCCGGTTTACCTGGATATGAGTGAAATAGAGAAAATTCAAGTTATAGAAAGAACATCGCTTGTTAGTCCATTTAAAATATTGGCTAACGATAAATATTATTTCGTTGGTGATATGCTTAAAGGTGTGCACGTGTATGAAAAGAAAACAACAGGTGCCGTTTATTTGTGTTTTATTGACTGCAAATTCCTTAAGGATTTTGAAATAATGAATAACCATCTCTATTGTAACAACTTGGTTGATTTGGTGATTATTGATGTTTCAAATCCGCTTCAATCGACTGTTCTACATAGAAAGAAGTATCATTTCAACAGGTTTACAAAATACGTTACTTACTGGAATATACCGTTTGAAGAGGACAAGGGCTTAATAGTAGGTTATCAGAACCATATACTTACGGGCACAGTGACGGATGAACAGCCGCAATTGGATTTTACTGAATATGACATAAAGTACGGGAATCTGACAACTACAGAAATTCCGGATTCGTGGGTAACTGATAAACCTGAAAATGATAAACCTTATGTTGGTATTGTAAAAATCGGTGACGACGAAATATATACCTATGGAGAATATAACAGCTGGGCGATTTGTAAATATGATGCCGGAACAATAAACGTTCGTGAAGTTGACTTGTGGACAAAACCTGCCGGAAAATACAGTGTCCCTTATTATTATAGTAATGCTCATCCAGTCAGGATATTACATAAGGAAAATTACCTTTATGTTTTTGGGCAAAGTTTTTACCAAAACGACGGATATGTAGATTGTGCGCCGCCTGACGACGAATTTCGTTTTAAATTTCATCTTTATTTTTCTGATTTTTTTCCGTTAGATGTTACTTACTTCGATAAGTGGGATACTTTTTTTGTTTTATCAGGTCAATCAATATGGGGTGCTTACAAAAGTTACGTGCCCACAATGACGTATACAATTGAAAGGTATAAAACTATCAAGTCCAATGCTCCGCGAAAGCAATGTTCGGGGAACAAGACAAAATAGTAACTCTTGGTGACGAACTCGCTGTTCATTTGCCTGATCAAGATAACTTACATCTTGTAAAAAAATATCCCATACAAGGATCATGTTATTTGAAAGAAGACAATATCCTTACCATTGTTAATGCGAAAGGCTTATTTTTTTACGATATAAGCGATTTAGAAAATATTCATCTCATTCCATAAAAATCATTATTATGAAAAAGACTTTTTATATTATTTTATTGTTAATTCTGTCCGGCAATCTTTATTCTCAATTCAGAAGTGAAGTTTATTTGGTTGATAAAAATACGAAAGAGGTCAATAATCGTTTCTTTGATAGAAAGACAAGCGGATATTACAACGTTATGCAGGTTAATATGATGATCGGAAACACCCAGACCTTTAACAGAACTGTTTATTATCCAGATTATTACCCCTCACCTTCTTCATCGATGATAGGCCCTGTTTACAGTTATCCCTATTCTGAAAATAAACTACGTGCTATTCCTTCCGTAACTGTCACCAACGGATATATGTTCAATCAACATTGGGCAGCCGGCATTGGTGTTGGATTTGAAATGTACGATCACAATCTTTTTCCACTTTTTGGTGAAATCCGTTATACAATCTGGGATAATAAAATATCTCCTTTTATAACCATTAAAGGGGGATATTCGTTTGGGAATTTTAAAGAAAAGCATCACGATGAGTTATACTTAGATTGGTCTCCGTACTATGTAAGCGATGTCGATTTCAGAAATTACGGCGGATTGATGCTTCATCCTGAAATAGGTGTAAAAGTTCCACTCAGTGAAAACAGTGATCTCCTTTTTACAGCCGCGTACCGGCATCAGAAGATAAGATTGAAAGCGAAAAAAACCTACGAAAACAACCAGTTTGATGAATGGGAACATAAAGAACACCTGAATAGATTGTCGTTCGGTATTGCCATTATGTTCAGATAATAAGATAGAACTCAATTTCAAAAAAGTCAAAATGAAAACAAAAACATTTATTTATGCTCTTTTCTTTACATGCATATTGATTGGATTTAATGGATGCGACAAAGAAGACGAATTTATGCAGGTAAGAGAAATAGCATGGAGTTCGTTGAGTGAACAAGAAAAATTCACCGTTAGAACCGACTGGAAAAATGCGGAAGTTAAAAAAGAAACTTATAAAGACGAAAAAGTTTTTGCAGTTACATTTCCAACTACGGAAGATCCTTTACTCGGCCCTATAATAGTGTACATCAGCCAATCATCTTTAGATATAATTGGCCGGGGATTGAGAATGTAAGCCGGGCAAAATTCATTAACATGTTGTTTTATATTAATGATTTAATTCTCAGACAGTATGCTTAACAATTTTGTAGCTAAATCTTCATTTTATCTTAATAAAAACGTAAACGGTTCGTAACATTCTTTGCGTAGTTTTGCAGCATGAAATTTACAATTTCTGCAAAATGAAAAGAATTATTTCATCCGCTTTATTGTTTTTGGTTATCACTTCATTTTTTGCCGTTAAGGCACAACACGCAAGAATAGGCGTTATATCCGATCTTCACTACACGCACCCGGCGCTGATTGTCGAAAAAGGCAAGGCGCTTGATGATTATTTGCAGCGTGACAGAAAGCTCTTGCTCGAGAGCGACGCATTGCTGCGGAAATCAGTAGAAAATCTGCTCAATGAAGATGTAAGCGTAGTTCTTATTCCCGGCGATTTAACCAAAGATGGCGAATTGATCAGCCATCAAGGTGTTGTGGAATTGCTGCAACCGCTCAGGGAAAAGGGCGTAAAAGTACTGGTTGTTCCGGGAAATCACGATATCGATAATCCGGCGGCCGTGAGTTTTCACGGCGATGAGATTAGAAACGTACAGTCAATAACACCTGTTCAATTCAAAAAAATATACAACGATTACGGCTATGGCAATGCCATAAGTTATGACAAAAATTCGCTAAGCTACGTAAATGAGCCAGTTGACGGCTTGCGGGTAATCTGCATAGATGCCTGCAAATATTATGAAAATACGTTCGTCTCACGTGGTGCAAAGCGGGATTCATGTGTTACACATGGCACTATAAAGCCGGAAACAATGAACTGGATAAAAACAGAAGTTCAGGTAGCGAAACTGCTTGGAAAACAAGTGATCGCCATGATGCATCACGGAGTAGTGGAACATTTCGATCATCAATCTTTCTTTGCAGGGCCTTATCTCGTAGATAATTTTGAATGGGTTCAGAAGTCATTTATGGAAGCCGGGCTGAATGTTGTGTTCACAGGACATTTCCACGCATCGGATATTGCTAAGATAGAAGATAATAATGGGAACTATCTTTACGATATAGAGACGGGTTCCATCGTTACCTATCCATGCCCATACAGAGTTATCAACATTGCAGATAATCAACTCGATATAAAGACAATGTTAATTGAAAGTATAGATTATCCTATTCCTGCCGGAATGAGTTTTCAGGCGTACGCTGAAAATATGGTTGACGTAGGTTTTAACGAAATGATATCATCTCTTATCAACGAATATCATTCGTCGCTGCCTGAATATATGCCTAAATGGCTTAGGCATATTGTCCGGATTCCCGATGCTGAAAAGTTTACAGATATAGTTCTGTCCACTCTTTCCCCTTCGGCTGTGAAAATGCTGGTGGCGCATTACGGTGGAAATGAGAATCGTATTGAAAACGCACATCAGAATAAGCAAGAACTTTTGCTTTCCATCGACAATTTTGTACGTGAGCTGTGTAAGGAATCTTTGGGAAACCTTTCCGGCATTGCAGAAAATATTATCCTTCGAAGCAACACGATAAAAAAGACCAGGCTGGCAGTTTCAAGTATCTGGGATAATGCTGTTCTTTCTAACAAAGTAAACGGCAAGGAAAATATTTCTTTGGATAACTCCATTGATGACTTAAATTATCTTTTGACATTAAAAAGCAATGACGATATAAACAACGGAAACTTTTATGCTAATGAAGAAGTCGATGAAGAGATAAAAGTGAAGTTGTTTTCTACAAAACCGGATAACGATGACGAGCAAAGCATAGTTACCGAAAACAAATTTGCTGTTCTTAACAGAAAAAGATCTGTTGCAGCCTTAATTGACGAATAAAATTTTTCATTCTCTCTATTTTTAAGTGGTTCCTAAACCACAATGCTCAGCCGGCAAGTGATTGTAGGCTGTTTTTTTATTTTTTCCAAATCTAACATTTTTTATTCATCGAAATTACGATAGATTTTATACCTTTGTATTCCTTTAAGAAAGTAATCATTAATGTCAAAGAAAATAAATTCGGCGCTCATTTCTGTATACCACAAAGACGGTCTGGATGAGATATTGAAATTGCTGAACAGTTTAGGTGTCAAGTTTATATCTACGGGAGGAACTCAGGATTTTATTCAATCGCTGGGTTACGAGTGCGAATCAGTTGAAGATGTTACCGGTTACCCATCTATTTTGGGTGGGCGTGTGAAAACCCTGCACCCGAAAGTCTTTGGAGGCATTTTGTATCGTCGCGATGAAGAGCAAGACCGCAAAATCATCAAGTCTTATGACATTCCGTCAATCGATTTGGTAATCGTTGATTTGTATCCATTCGAAGAAACTGTTGCTACAAATGCATCTGAAGAAGAAATCATAGAAAAAATAGACATTGGCGGAATTTCGCTAATTCGTGGAGCTGCCAAAAACTTTAAGGATGTTATTGTTGTGGCATCCAAGCAACAATACAAACCGTTACTCGATTTGTTGGAAGAAAAAAAAGGAAGTACCGATATTGAAGATCGCCGTTGGTTTGCAAAAAAAGCCTTTGCTGTTTCCTCCGGCTACGATTCTGCTATTTTCAACTATTTCGATAAAGGAGAAAACTCTGTTTTACGCGTTTCCGCAAATAACGCCAAGTCATTGAGATATGGGGAAAATCCACATCAGAAAGGTGTTTTCTACGGCAACTTCGATGAGGTTTTCGAACAATTACACGGAAAAGAAATTTCGTACAACAATCTGCTCGATATAGATGCAGCTGTTTCGCTCATTGCCGATTTTGATGAAACTGCACTGGCAATTCTCAAACACAACAATGCCTGTGGCATGGCGTGTCGCCCTACGGTTAAAGAAGCCTGGGAAGCCGCATTGGCTGCTGATCCGATCTCTGCTTTCGGAGGAATTGTTGTTACAAACCGTAAAGTGGATGCTGAAGCTGCAAAAGCCATAAACGAGATATTCTTCGAAGTGGTCATTGCTCCCGATTATTCACAAGATGCTCTCGATATTTTGTTTCAAAAGAAAAACAGAATAATTTTGAGACAGAAACCAACCGATAGTAAAATTAGCAACACGCAGCTTCGTTCTGTTTTAAACGGTGTTTTGGTACAGGATAAGGACTCAAGTGTTCAAACACGGAGCGATTTAAAAGTAGTAACCGCAAATGCACCAACCGACAAAGAGGTGGAAGATTTATTATTTGCCAATATTTTGGTGAAACATACAAAATCGAACGCCATAGTTTTGGTAAAAAACAAACAGTTGATTGCCAGCGGAACAGGACAAACATCACGCGTAGATGCATTAAATCAGGCAATAGAAAAAGCCGGAGCATTCCATTTCAATCTCAACGGAGCAGTTATGGCATCCGATGCTTTCTTTCCGTTCCCCGATTGCGTTGAAATTGCACACAAAGCCGGAATCACGGCGGTTATACAGCCCGGTGGCTCTATCAAAGATGCGGATTCTATTGCTTATTGCAATCAGAACGGTCTGGCAATGGTGACAACCGGAATCAGACATTTTAAACATTAATTTGTAGAGACGCAATGCTTGTGTCTTCAAGAAATCAGAAAAATTAGAAAATAGAAGTTAAAAGGGTACGAAGGACCTGAAACTCGCAACAAAAATAATATATGGGATTATTTTCATTTACACAAGAATTGGCGATGGATCTTGGAACCGCCAATTCCATTATTGTAAACAATACAGGGAAGATTCTTTTGGACGAGCCTTCCATCGTAGCACTTGATCGCAAAACCGATAGAATGATCGCTCTCGGCGAAAAAGCCCGTCAGATGCATGGAAAAACACACGAGAACATACAAACTGTCAGGCCGTTGAGAGACGGTGTAATTGCTGATTTTAACGCAGCTGAACAGATGATTCGTGGAATGATCAAGATGGCTACTAAAAACAAAGGCGGTTTGTTCTCTCCATCGCTACGTGTGGTGATCTGTATTCCGTCGGGAAGTACCGAAGTTGAAATACGTGCTGTACGCGACTCGGCAGAACATGCCGGCGGACGTGATGTTTACATGCTTTTTGAGCCTATGGCTGCCGCTTTGGGTATCGGCCTGGATGTTGAAATTCCCGAAGGGAATATGATTGTGGATATAGGTGGCGGTACAACCGAAATTGCGGTAATCTCGCTGGGTGGAATCGTATCGAACAAATCTATAAAAATTGCAGGTGATGATCTAACTGAAGACATCATGGATTATATGGGTCGTCAGCACAATATGAAAGTGGGAGAGAGAACAGCTGAGCAGATTAAGATAAACGTAGGTTCGGTGTTGACGGAACTTCAGGATCCACCGGAAGATTTTATCGTGCACGGGCCAAACCGTATGACATCGTTACCGATGGATGTACCTGTTTCATATCAGGAAGTAGCACATTGCCTGGAAAAATCGATATCGAAAGTTGATTCGGCCGTACTTAGCGCGTTGGAACAAACTCCGCCGGAATTGTATGCCGATATAGTTCGTAACGGAATTTATCTGACAGGTGGTGGTGCCCTGCTTCGTGGTTTGGACAAACGATTGACCGACAAAATTGGCATTCCATTTAAAGTGGTGGATGATCCGTTGCATGTTGTAGCTAAAGGAACCGGTATCGCCCTGAGAAATATTGATAAATTTACTTTCTTGATGAGATAAATAAGCTCTTAGCTGTTAGCCTTTAGCTATTGGCCAATGGCAAACAGCCTAAGCTAAAAGCAAATGCGAAACCTTCTCACCTTTATTATAAGAAATAGTCATTGGCTGGTAGCAATTATTTTGATTGTTATCAGTTTCTATCTTGTGTTCTCACACAATTCTTATCAAAGAAGTGTTTATCTTACATCAGCGAACAACGTAGTGGGTTGGTTCTACGAAACGTCCAACAAAGCAACTACCTTTGTTCATTTAAGCAAGAATAACAAACTATTGCTGGAACGAAATGCGCAACTCGAGGCAGAATTGTTTGCCCTCAAAGCTTATCTGTCAGATGTGCAGATTGATACATTGACAACTAAAGCCTTTCTAAGTGATTCTGTTCCTGTGTCACAGTTTTCGTTTATTCCGGCTGAAGTAACGAATGTTAGTTTTTCCGGTCCCAACAATTTTATAACCGTAAACAAAGGTTCTTCACACGGTGTTAAGCCGGATATGGGAGTCGTTTCTCAGAATGGTGTAGTAGGGGTAGTGTTAACGGTTTCTCCTAAGTTTTCGGTAATAATTCCCATTATAAATCCAAAGTTCAGATTGAGTGGAAAATTGAAAAATTCCACTAATACCGGATCGATATTCTGGAACGGTAAGGATATAAATATTGCACAGATCGGCGAACTTCCCAAACACGAAGTTTTTCATCCGGGAGATACTGTAATGACCAGCTTTTCACGTATTTTTCCGAAAGATGTTGTCATCGGATATGTTACTGAGCAGATTCCATCTAAAGATGATAATTTCAATACGTTAAATATGCGAATAGCTACTGATTTTTACTCTGTAAGGGATATTCTCATTATTGATGATGAGTATTACGACGAACAAAATCAATTAGAAAACTCGATTCCGTAATGAAAGCGATTTCCATATTTAAAGAGATTTTGTTGTTTGTAATATTGGCACTGCTACAAGTGTTATTGCTTAATCGTATAAGTATTTTTGGGTTTGCTGTACCCATTCTGTATATCTATTTTTTGATTAAACTGCCGTACGGAAGGAATAAATTTTATGTTATTATATCAGGTTTCCTGCTGGGGCTTGTTGTTGATATTTTTCTTAATACGCCGGGAATGAATGCAGCAGCTACAACCATTGTTGCTGCATTACGAAGTGTTATTTTAAACTTATATTATCCAAAAAACGAATACGAAGATCTGATTCCCGGTATTCACGTATCAGTTGCGGCTTTTACAAAGTTCACGATAACGATGGTGCTGTTGCATCACATCTTGCTCTTTTTTATTGAAGCGTTCTCGCTCTTTAATTTCACAAGCACAATTATCAGAATTGGCTCATCATCGCTTCTGACAATTGTTTTAATTTTAGCACTGGATTCATTATCATTCAGGAGAGAAAAAGTAAGTGGTTAATAAAAACAAACCATACGCAAAAAGAAGGTACATCATTATAGCAGTTGTAATGGTGATGATACTGGTATATGCAGGTCAGCTCTTTAATTTACAGGTGTTAAGTCCTCAATATCGAAGTTACGCTGACAGCAATGCATTTTTCAGAAAAACACTGTATCCGGCACGCGGATCTATTTATGACAGGAACGGTAAACTGGTAGTTTTCAATCAGCCTACATACGATGTGATGATGGTTGTGCGCGAAATGAAGCAATTTGATACGCTCGATTTCTGCAAAACGCTGAATATCGATATGAATCAGTTTCATGAACTGGATAATGATATGCGCGACCGGCGTAAAAACCCGGGCTATTCGTCATACACACCGCAAATTTTTATGTCGCAACTTGATGTGGAAGAATACGGCTTGTTGCAGGAAAAACTGTATAAATTTCCGGGAATTTATATTCAAAACCGTACAGAAAGGCAATACAACTTCCCCAATATGGGTCTGATTTTGGGTTATGTCGGTCTGGTAGACAAAAACAAAATGGATGCTGATCCATATTATGCACGCAACGATTATGTGGGGAAATCGGGTATTGAATTATCTCACGAAGAAGATCTGCGTGGGGAAAAAGGTGTGGAAGTGCTGTTGCGTGATGCTCACGGTCGTGTTCAAGGAAAATACCGTGACGGAGAGTTTGATAAACTACCTGTTTCGGGGCGAGATTTGACACTAGCTATCGATATTAACTTACAGGCATACGGTGAATATCTGATGCAGAACAAAATTGGTTCCATCATCATGATTGAGCCCAAAACGGGTGAAATTCTTGCTATGGTTGCCGCACCTTCATACGATCCGGCAATTCTGACCGGGAAGAATTTCAGCCAAAACTACCTGACACTTGAGCAAGATCCATACAGGCCGTTGATTAATCGTGCTGTTTCGGGATTATATCCACCTGGATCGACGTTTAAGCCTTCACAAGGTCTGATTTTTCTGGAAGAGGGAATTATATCACCCGATACCAGATACAGTTGTTATGGTGGTTATCCGCCATTAGGTGGACGTCCCAGATGCCACGGACATGCTTCGCCGCTCAGTTTGCAGCCTGCGCTGGCAACTTCGTGTAACTCATTTTTCTGTTATGGATTAAATGCTATGCTTAACAACCGTACCAAATACAACAGTACGATTGATGCTTTCGAGGTTTGGAAAGAGCATATGATAGATTTGGGCTTTGGCTACAAAACCGATGTTGATCTGCCATCTGAAAAGAGAGGGTTCATCCCCAACAGTAAATATTACTCTAATGCTTTCAAGAATGATAGATGGGTGGCTCACAACATTATTTCGATTGCCATAGGGCAAGGCGAAATATTAAGTACTCCGTTGCAACTTGCTAATTTTACAGCTATTATCGCCAATCGAGGATATTATTACAAACCGCATGTGGTAAAAGAGCGAAAAGGTGCTGCTTTGGATACACTTTTCAGTACACGCAGAGAGTCTAACATCAGTCGTGAACATTTTGAGTTAACAGTGGCGGGGATGGCAGATGCAGTAACACGCGGTACTTGTCGTCGTGCCAACATGGAACCATATTTAACGGTGTGTGGAAAAACCGGCACTGCCGAAAACCCACACGGTGAAGATCACTCGTTATTTATTGGTTTTGCACCCAAAGATGATCCTAAGGTTGCCATTGCCGTGATTGTGGAAAACGGAGGTTTTGGAGCTACAAATGCTGTTCCTATTGGAAGATTAATGATGCAGAAGTATTTGATGGGTGAAATTATGCCACAAGATCAAGCTTTGGAAAAAACCATTGCAAGCAGAGTGATTTTACCCTTCGTATACAGAAGAAATGCACCCGTACAACGGATTGATTCAACAGCAATTCAAATGAGAGATGTACAGAGGAATTAACGAAATACAGGAAAAAGGCCGGGTAGACTGGTTTACTGTATCCATGTACTTGTTGTTTATTGTATTGGGATGGTTTAACATTTACGCGGCCAGTTTCGATCTTGAAAACGCTGTAAGTATGTTCGATCTTTCAGGGCGTGCAGGCATGCAGCTTCTGTGGATGGGAACATCGTTGATGCTTGCTTTTGCCCTTATAAAAATTGATACTTCCTTTTACGAAACATATGCCATTGTTGCTTATGTTGTTGGAATTGCACTTTTGGTTATTACCCTTATAGTTGCCCGTGAAATTAATGGTTCACGATCCTGGTTAGTGATTGGAGAACTTCGGTTACAGCCTGCTGAGTTTATGAAATTTATCATAGCACTAATGTTGGCAAAAATCTTCAACGTTTACAATTTCCGGTTGATGGAAAGAAAGAACTTAGTGATTGTATCCGCATTAATTTTACTTCCTTTGATATTAGTAGTTCTTCAAAGCGAGACTGGGACAGCACTGGTCTACTTAAGCCTGATTTTTGTGTTGTATCGTGAGGGTTTGCCCGGTGGGATTCTTTTTATGGGAGTTGCAGCAATATTATATTTCGTGTTAGCTATCCGATTTTCTGATGTGCAGTTGGGAATGTTGTCAGTCGGCGAATTTATTACAGTCATACTTATTATTGTTTTTGCTGCAGCTATGGTCTGGAATTATGTGAAACGACGGGAAGTTGTCTTTATGATCATAGGACTGGCTTTGATTGTTCTTGCCGTCGGATTGGTTTTGCATTTTCTTAATATTCCGGTTAATCCCGGTTTGATGGCGCTTGTGGCGCTGGGGTTAGTCGCTATTTATCTGGGTTATCTGGCGCTTAGGTTTTGGAAAAAGATTTACTTGTATATTCTTCTGTTCGTGGCAGGTTCGTTCGCTTTTGTTGAATCAAGTGAATACGTTTTCAACGAAGTGTTGCAACCGCACCAGCAAATGCGCATAAAAGTTACCCTGGGGATGGAGCAGGATTTACGTGGATCGGGATATCACGTTGGACAATCAAAAATAGCAATCGGATCGGGTGGAATGTTTGGAAAAGGTTTTTTGAACGGTACACAAACTAAACTGAAATATGTTCCCGAACAGGATACCGACTTCATTTTCTGCACGATAGGTGAGGAGTGGGGATTCGTTGGCTCTACGCTGATTCTTGTGCTTTTTGCTATATTTATTCTCAGGCTCATTACTCTGGCGGAACGCCAAACCACAACATTTGGACGAGTATATGGTTATGGCGTTGTTAGCATATTTTTGTTCCATTTGCTGGTAAATATCGGGATGGTGATCGGTATCATGCCCGTAATTGGAATTCCGTTACCGTTCTTTAGCTACGGAGGTTCATCGTTGTGGGGATTTACAATATTGCTCTTTATTTTTCTTAGGATAGACAAAGGAAGGAAACGTGCATAAAAAGCGAGTGCACACTAGTTTCACAACCGGTGTGCACCCTATCAATTAGAACCCAATTAAATTAATTCACAAATTTATCTTCGTTTATCGATTCGGCCTTCTTTTCTCGAATCGATCAGTTCTTTATATTTTTCAGCGCCGAGGATTTTTTCCAGTTCAGCAGCGTGCTCTTTAGCTGTTTCTTCGGCTTCCAGCCGTCTTTCGTTTCGCGAAAGTTTCTCATCGGTAATTCGTTGTTCTCTCGCCTTAGCATTCTTTTCGAAGAAACCGATAAGTTGATTTTTCTGTGCTTCACTCAAATCTAGTCTTTTAGTCAACCTGTCGGCCTGTTCCTGTACTGTCAAAGGTTTGCGGTTTGAAGCCATTCTATTTGAATGAAATCCACTGCGGGTATTTTGCCTGCTGTTTGCCACAACCGATGGATTTCTTCCGCTTCGTGGAGCTTTTTGCCATGCTTCGTATTTATCACCTAAGATATTTTTGAGCTTATCTTCGTTGGCTTTCTGCCTTTTTTCAGCTTCGACTCTGCGGGCAGCTCTCGATTCCTGAGCACTTTCAAGCGCTTTTGTTCTTTCCGCGTCCAATTCATTGAAATATTGTGTCAAATCAGCTTTTTGCTTATCGGTAAGGTCAAGGGTGTTGTCCATTCTCGCAACACGATCTTCCACCGATATTACGCGGCTCATTCGTCTTTCGTCTTCGATTCTCCTCTCGCGGGTATTTTCCTGAGCATTCAGGTTAATACCAAGCAACATAAGAGCGGATAGAAATATCAATATCTTCATTTTCAGTTAATTTATATGTTTAATGCCGATTCCTTGTAATCGGATTTCTGATCTTTTTTATCAAAAATTTCCTCTAGTTTTTTATCATTTTCGTCCATCTTCTCCTTTATTTCATCTTGTTTACTCTCCAGTACTTTGATGATTTTTCGGAGATTCCTTTCCTGATCATCCCAGTATTCTCTCAATTTATCTTTTTGGTTTTGATCCAGTTCGATTGTATTTCCAAGAAAATCGAAAAAGTTATCTAACATTTTTTCCTTCTTCAAATCATCTACTTCTCCTTTTTCGATTTTTTTTCTCTTGTATTCTTCAAATTTTTCATCACCCAGAATGCGTTCTAGTTCCTTATTTTGTTTGTCCAATTGGTTTTCTCTTTCTTTTTGACGACTCTCCGCTTCTTTTTGTGCAGCTATTCTTTCTTTTTCGCGTTCAGCTTCCATTTTCGAATAGTATTCAAGCAATTCTTTCTTTTCCTTCTCTGAAAGCTCAACCTCTTCTGCAATTCTTTCCACACGTTCCTTGGCAATTTCCTTTACCCGGTCATTTTTTTGCGCATATGCGCTGAAAGCTACTGTAGCAAAAGCAATAAGAATAATAACCTGTCTTCTCATTTTAAAAATTTATTCATTAGTTAATTGGTTCAGATTCTTTGACCGCTATACGGAAAAAAAGTTTAATTTTGCTCTTAAAATCAACTTGATGAAGTCAACTGCACTAATTACAGGCGCGTCGAGAGGGCTTGGAGCAGAATTTGCCCGATTATTCGCATCTAAGAATACAAACCTTATTCTTGTTGCCCGAAGCGAAAAAGAATTAAACGTTTTAAAAAATGAGTTGGAAAGCGAATATGAAATTTCGGTATCGGCGATTGTCAAAGATCTGACAAAACCGGAAAATGTACAGGCGGTTTACGATGAGATAAAAGCTGCCGGAATCAAAATTGATTATTTAGTGAACAATGCTGGATTTGGCGACTTCGGAGATTTTTCCAATACGGAATGGGAAAGGCATGAACAAATGATAAATTTGAATATAAGTGCTTTATCTCATTTTTGTCATCTATTTGTTCAGGATTGGATTCCCCGAAAATCGGGAAAAATATTAAATATCGCATCCACTTCAGCATTCCAACCCGGGCCCGGAATGTCGGTTTATTTCGCGTCGAAAGCGTATGTGGTAAGTTTTTCGCAAGCCATAGATTATGAGTTTCGAAAATATGGCATTACCGTTACAGCACTCTGTCCCGGCCCTGTTAAAACCAATTTTGGAATTGCTGCCCGTATGAAGCATCCAAACGGAATATTGAAAGATATGAAAACACCTTCTCCAAAAGAAGTTGTGGAGTTTGGCTACAACGCCATGATGAAAGGGAAATCATTGGTAATTCATGGTATGCTCAATAAACTGGTCGCAAATTCGGTCAGATTTATGCCGCGTAAATGGTTAGTAAACCTTTCTGCAAAATTGATTTCATGGTGATTCGAGATTACCCGATTTCTAAATTTGGAATGACTCTATGATTAGTGAAAAGGAAATATTTCAGCGAACAGAATTGTTGATGGGCGATGAATATCTGAAAGTTGCCGCCATGAAACGAGTGATTATCTTCGGCGTGGGCGGAGTAGGAAGCTGGTGTGCCGAAATGCTTATAAGGAGCGGGATTAAATATCTTACTCTGGTAGATTCTGATAAAGTTGCCGTAACTAACATCAACCGGCAACTAATGGCAACCGCAAAAACAATCGGACAGATAAAAGTTGAAGTGTTAAAAGAACGACTACTCGAAATAAATCCTCACGCCGAAGTTGTTGCACTCGAAGCCGTTTACAGTCCTGACACAGCTGAATCCTTTCAACTGGAAACGTACGATTTTATCATTGATGCTATCGACAGCCTTTCCAATAAAGTTCATCTTATACAGTTTGCTTCGCAAATGCCGGGTAAACTCTTTTCATCGATGGGAGCAGCGTTAAAAATTGATCCGTCACGAATTAAGGTAGATGAATTCTGGAAAGTGAAGGGTTGTCCGTTAGGTGCAGCTCTTCGAACAAGAATTAAAAAATTAGGCGGAGTAGAAAAGACATTTCTTTGTGTTTACAGCGATGAAGTACGTGAAAACAAAGGAGAAAAGCCTTTGTTTGATCAAAATAATCCTTCTGTCTCTCAGTGGGATACGAGGAAAGTACGAATTAACGGTACAATGTCATATTTGCCTGCCATGTTCGGGATGACACTGGCTTCACTAGTGGTGAAAGAGATTGATGCGAGAAGTCGGATGTCGGATGACCGATGACACATATATGGTGTTTAGTTACGTAAGAATAGTAATTATTGCGTAATCAAATTTTTATATATTATTTTTTATAACCCCTCCACTTTGCTCGTCCTCTTTGCAAAAGGTGACAGTTACGCAGGTGGTATACTTCATCTGCTTGTAAAAATTCTTAGCCCACGACTCTCCCATTAAGATAAGGGGAGTACCACCGGTAGGCGGGGAGGGTTATGATTGAAAAATGAGACCTTCAAATGAACTTCTCAACTAAACGACATTGGATGACAAACATTAAACATTCAACGCAATGAACGTCATAGCCCACATCCACACCGATTTTCCAACCAAATTTGGAATTCCCCGACAGAGCGAAATGATAGAATCGCTGAAAGGAGTTATTGTATTTGAACCGGAATATAGGGATGTGGAAGCGTTACGAGGAATAGAAGAATTTTCTCACATCTGGCTGATTTGGGAGTTTTCCGAATCAAAACGTGAAAATTGGTCGCCAACAGTCAGGCCACCACGTTTGGGTGGTAATACCCGAATGGGTGTTTTCGCTACGCGATCACCTTTTCGCCCAAATCCTATTGGTTTGTCCGTTGTAAAGTTGGAAAAGGTGGAGTTACACACAAAAGAGGGCCCTGTTCTTCACGTCTCCGGAATAGATATGATGGATGGTACTCCCGTATACGATATCAAACCTTACATTCCTTATACCGATCTGCAATCCGATGCAACCGGCGGCTTCACCGATGCCATAGACAAACAACAATTAAAAGTGGTATTTCCCGAGCAGCTTTTGTCTCTTATTACTTCGGAAAAGCGGAAAACGCTTACCGAAGTGCTGTCGCTCGACCCGCGACCGTCGTATCAGGATGATCCTGAAAGAATTTACGGATTATTGTTTGCCGGCTTTGATATTCGTTTTTCAGTGAGTGAAAATACTCTCACCGTGAAAGAAATAATTTCTCTTGAATCGTAAGTAAAACTATTCTTTTCATCCTCTATATATTTTTTAACAGATTGAAAGAAAAGATTTTGAGCAATTTTCTTTCAAAAAAAATGTTTTTTGTATCTTTCGCCTCAAGATGATGGACAGAGATGAGAAACGTTACGTTACTAGTGTTGATTTCTTTTTTTATCCCAGCTGTCAGTGCGCAAATATCGATAATAAAAACGGATAGTATTCCGCATTATTTCAATCAGATAAAACAAGTAACTGCCGAAAATGTAAAAATATGGGATAAGGATATCTATGGACCTGTTTTGCTCATAGATCCGGCTACACGTGTAGTGTATGCCAATGAGCCTGATGAAAATAACACGTTAACAGCTGAAAAAGGTTATTATACAGGAGTTTTACCGAAAGAAATCAGCTTTCAGAACACTTCTCTTGAATGGAATGGAAAAACTTGGGCAACGGTTGTGCTACCGCTTTCATCCGACAAATATAGTCGAACCGATCTTATTACTCATGAATTGTTTCACAGTGCTCAGCCCTTATTGGGTTTTGATATTCGGGGGTCAGATAATTATCATCTTGACGATAGAGATGGCAGAATATATTTGAGGCTTGAAATAGAAGCACTGAATACTGCTCTTAAATCCAGAAGACTTTCTCAGGCGGAAGAGCATTTGCGAAATGCATTAATTTTCAGAAAATACAGGCATTTAATTTATACAGGATCACAGATATCGGAAAATAAGCTGGAATTGCTTGAGGGACTGGCAACTTACACAGGCCAGATGATGAGTGGACGCGACAAATGGCAATTGCGTGAGTATCTTATCGAAAGGCTGGATGATTATCACAACACACCTACCTTTGTGCGATCTTTTGCTTACGAAACCGTGCCGGTGTATGGCTTTTTTCTTTATCAGAAAGATAATAACTGGAACAAAAGCATTACAGGTGAAACTGATCTTACAGAATTTTTTGAAGAGGCTTTCGAATTTGATATGCGAATAGTCCTGCCATCCTACGTGAGACAGGTTGCAGAGGATTATCATGGCAGACGAATTCGTGATGAAGAAATCACCCGTAGCGAGAAAAACACATTAACTCTGGAAGAATTACGGGATAGATTCTTTGAAAAGCCACGCCTTGAGATCAAACTGGAAGATATGAACATGTCGTTTAGTACCACCAACCTGATTCCGTTAGATGTAGATGAAGGAACGGTGTATCCCACCATTCGCATCAGCGATAGTTGGGGAATTCTAACAGTTACATCCGGTGGAGCATTACTGTCGCCCGGACACGTGTGGGTTGTTGTTCCAGAACCGACGGTAATAAAGGAAGACGAAATTATCGGCAACGGATGGCGAATAGAACTAAACAAAGATTATTACCTTGAAAAAAATAACCAGGGAAATTATTTGATGACGAAAAAAGTTATACCGAAGTAGCTTGTAGCATTAAGTAGTTGTTACTTGGTTTTTCAAAAATCTGCCTGATTTTTGCTATCTTTGTGCTTTAAAAATGATTATGGAACTCAACGATCACAACAAACAGGAACACCCGCCAATGCACACCACGGAGCATATTCTGAATCAAACAATGGTCAGGATGTTCGGTTGTCCGCGTTCCCGGAATACCCATATCGAGAGGAAGAAAAGCAAAGCTGATTATTTTCTTTCACAAGCACCTACGGATGTGCAAGTGAAAGAAATTGAAGATAAAGTAAACGAAATTATCGGTCGGAATTTATCCGTTACAGAAGAATTTATGCCTATTCTCGAGGCATCAAAAATTGTGGATTTGTCGAAACTTCCCGAAGATGTATCTCAAGTGCTGCGCATTGTAAGAGTAGGGGATTACGATGTTTGCGCCTGTATTGGCTCTCATGTTCAAAATACATCGGAAATAGGCCGTTTTGAGATTATCAGCCACGATTTTGCCGATGGAAGGTGGAGAGTAAGATTCAAGTTGAGAAACGACCTCTAAATTCTCTAAAGGAAGCTTGATAACAATGAAAAGTAATTCACAGTCTAAAAAGGTTCCTCTTCAAAGGAAAACTAAAAGGGTAATTGGCCGCTTAATTTTTAAATTAACCCTGTTCTTTTTTATCTGGAGTATAGGATCGGTGATTTTATACCGGTTTGTTCCGGTGTACTTTACGCCATTGATGGGAATCAGGTCTGTACAGCAGGTTAGCAAAGGTGAAAAGCCGAAAATCAAACACAAATGGGTATCGAGCAAGAAAATATCCGACAATATGAGACGTGCTGTTCTGGCTTCGGAAGACCAGCGTTTTTTTGATCACGATGGTTTTGATCGGGTGGAAATAAAAAAAGCCCTGAAAGAAAATAAAACCCGGAAACGTCCTCGTGGAGCAAGCACCATCAGTCAGCAGACGGCAAAAAATGTGTTCCTTTGGCCCCGATCATCTTGGTTGAGAAAAGGGATGGAAGTATATTTTACAGTTTTAATCGAATTTTTCTGGCCAAAAGAGCGCATTTTGACGGTCTACCTGAACAGTATGGAAGCAGGTGATGGAATTTACGGCGCTGAAGCGGTTGCAAGGGAACATTTTGATACCACAGCAGCAAAACTTACTGCTTCGCAGTCTGCATTAATAGCTGCTACATTACCTAATCCATTGAGGTTCAGTTCGGAAAAACCGTCATCCTACATCAAACAAAGACAATCGCGTATCCTGAGGCAAATGAGGACGGTTAAATTGCCTGCATAGTAAAGACGTGATTAATCACGTCTTTACCCGAAACATTTTGCTAAAAAAAATAAAAACGTTACTTTTACAATTCTTTTTTAATAAGTAGAGATGAACGAAGGCGAAAAGAAAGTCGTAAATAAAATGATCACCATTTATTGTCTGACAAATCACAGACCTGCTTTGGGGCTGTGTGATGAATGTTCGACGCTAAATAGCTATGCAATGAAGCGACTTGAAAATTGCCCGTTTGGAGAAAATAAACCTACTTGTGGATCGTGTACCATTCATTGTTACAAAAGTGATATGCGACAGAAAATTAAAGAAGTGATGCGATTTGCCGGCCCAAGAATGCTGTTTCGTCATCCCATAGATACAATCCGGCACTTTTACAAAGAGTACAAGCGGGACCGTCTGTATGCTGTTACTGAAAAATCCTCCCGAAAATAGATGGCTGACATTAGAAAAAATGTAGTTTTGTCGGATTTGCTTACTGAGCACAGTGAACTTATTCCCGTTGTGAACCGATTTGGCATTCAGCTTGGTGTGGGAGCGAAGACTATTGAAAAAATATGTTACGAGAACGACCTTAATACTGATTTCATTCTGACAATCCTGAATGTTTACTTAGATAAAGAATATGATCCGGGTAAAGAGCTGGATATATTTGATGTTTCACTTATTGTAGATTACCTCAAACGAACAGTCGAAGATTACCTGCAGGCATCAATTCCTAATCTGGAAAAACACTTTACGCCGTTTATCGCTATGAGCGGAGGTGAAAATGAAGAATTAAAACTGCTTCATAAAATATTTTATCAGTTCAAATCGGAGTTGTCCGAGCATTTGCATCAGGGAGTGGAACGTTTAAACGATTATCCGAATGAATTATTACACGATTTAAAAAATATCATAATTAAACATATTTCAGGAAATTACAATCAAAATCTGGCATATGCTGTTATTTTTTCCATTACTGCTCTTGAAAAAGAATTAGATATTCATAATCGACTATTGGATAAAGTATTACGGCCAAAGCTTAAAGAACTCGACTCTGGGCATATCGAGCACCTGAACCACACGTTTTCCGATGAACATAAATCTCGGGATTTGCATAACCAGTTGACAAATAGAGAGGTGGAGGTTTTGAAACTTATCGTTCAAGGACGCTTGAACAAAGAAATTGCCGACAAACTGAATATAAGCCTCAACACAGTACTCTCTCATCGAAAAAACATCATATCGAAAACGGGTATCAAAACCGTATCCGGGCTGACGTTTTATTGCATCTCCAACGGATATGTTTCGCCGGGGGATAATGTCATTTAACGATTGGGCGACTGGATGAAAGGTCGAGCCTGTGTCTTTGTTCCTGACTCTTTGTTCTAAAATAATATGCAAAATAAATCCATCGCATTTATCGCCAATTTTACAGGTATTCTCCTGTTTGGGGTTTCAATGGTGATTATAGGCTCATTGTTGCCGATTCTGAAAACCCGTTTCGGGATGACCGATATTGCAGCTGGAAGTTTGTTTTCCATCCTTCCCATAGGTCTGTTGGTAGGTTCGGTCACGTTTGGCCCTGTTGTAGATAAATTTGGGTACAGGTGGGTACTTTCCGTTGCTTCGTTACTTCTTGCACTGGGGTTTTTTGGGATTGCACATTCTGATTCCATTAATTTACTGAGAGCCAGTATTTTCTTTTTCGGATTGGGTGGTGGAGTTATTAACGGTGGAACAAGTGCCTTGGTTTCCGATTTAAGCGAGGGGAAAAATAAGATTATAAATCTAAACTGGCTGGGAATGTTTTACGGATTTGGTGCTTTTTCCATGCCGATGATACTGAGTAGAATAAATGAAATCCACTATACTGCGGTTATCGATATCGTTAGCGTGATCAGTTTACTGGTTGCCGTAATTTTCCTTACAATAAGCTACCCGTTGACTGTTCAAAAGGAGAAAATATCAGTTAAACTCATTCCTGTTTTTGTGAGGAACAAACTGTTTATGGCGATTTGCTTTTATCTGTTTTTTCAATCGGCATTCGAAGCCATTATTAATAATTGGTCGGTCTCATTTTTTATCGATAAACTTGCAACACCTCAAAATCAGGCATTGATGGCATTATCGGTTTCAATACTGGGACTTATATGCTTGAGAATTCTAACCGGAAGCCTGCTGAAGAACTGGCATCATTTCCGGTTAATTCAACTATCCTTGCTATTGTTTTCACTCGGATTGATTTGTTTGGTGATTCCAGCGCCATACTACGTTCATTTGTTTGGGATGTTCCTCATCGGTGGTGGTTTAGCACCCGGATTTCCTGTAATGCTCGGCGTTGTAGGCGAATTATTCAAAGAAGTATCGGGAACGGCATTTAGTTTTGCAATGCTAATTGCTCTCACGGGAAACATCATCATAAATTATTTGATCGGAATATTGACCGAAAATTTTGGGATGGGTATTTATCCATACGTGATCCTTACGGAAATCGTGATGATGATTTTTATCTTTATTTTGATTAAAAAAACAGATATCGAAAAAGCTTCTTCTTAGCGCTGCTTTGGAAATGAATTTGTAACTAAAAGTTTTTATTCTTTACTCTTTACTCTTTACTCTATAATCTTTTTAAAATGAACTCAATTGATTTAAGATCAGCCAGCTGGAAGGATGTAAAAGAAACCAGATACGATGCAGTAATTCTGCCCTGGGGCGCATTCGAACCACATAATTATCATCTGCCGTACCTTACGGATTGTTATTTATCACATCATATCGCATTGGATAGCGCGGAGTTGGCTTACGATAGATCGGGTGTGCTGTGCGCTGTGCTGCCACCTGTTTATTTTGGATCGCAAAATCCCGGACAATGGAATCTGCCATTGTGCATTCATACTAACAGTGAAACACAAAAAGCTATCCTTTGCGATATAGTGGATTCGCTTCACGGACAAGGTTTCAGAAAATTAGTTCTCATAAACGGGCACGGCGGGAATACGTTTAAAACGTACGTTCGCGATTTAGCCAAAAAATATCCCGATTTCATCGTTATTGTTGTAGATTGGTGGTCGATAATTCCAACCGAAGGTTATTTTGAAGAAAAAACCGATGAGCACGGCGGTGAGCAGGAAACATCGGTATTGCTTTATTATCGTCCCGATTTGGTGAAAATGGAACAAGCCGGTGACGGCAAAGTGAATCCGCTTCCGATAGAATCGATCAATCAAAAAGTGGGTTGGTTACCACGCGATTGGGGAGTAGTTTCAGAAGATACAGGTATCGGGAATCCCAAAAAATCCACTGCTGAAAAAGGCGAAAAATACGTCAAAGCCGTAGTGGATAAAATTGCCGATTTGCTGATGGAGTTGAAGTAGAGACGTTGTGCGCAACGTCTCTGCAAACCATTAATTATCTTTCAAATACTCCCTCAATACGTATTGCAAGATTCCGTTGTTTTTAAAGTATTCAATTTCGATTTCGGAATCAAACCGGGCTTTAACTTCAAAAATCGTTACCTTTCCTTCGGGATGAACAGCTTCCACATACAATAATTTGTGAGGTACAAGATTATCGGCAAGTCCCCTGATAGTATAAGTTTCTGTTCCATCCAGGCCCAGGATTTCTGCATTTTGATCTTCGAGAAAGACCAAGGGTGCAACACCCATTCCCACCAGGTTACTGCGATGGATACGTTCGAAACTTTCGGCAATTACTGCTTTTATGCCCAAAAGATATGCTCCTTTTGCTGCCCAATCGCGCGACGAGCCGGAACCATATTCTTTCCCCGCTAAAACAATTAAAGGAGTATTGTCCCGTTGATAATCCATTGCTGTTTCGTAAACGGTTTTCACTTCGTTGGTTGGAAAATGTCGGCTTAAACCACCTTCCTTATCAACGATCTTGTTTTTGATACGAACGTTGGCAAATGTGCCACGCATCATCACTTCATGGTTTCCACGACGGGAACCGTACGAGTTAAAATCGGGCTTCTCAACTCCGTGTGTTTTTAAATATTGTCCTGCAGCACTGTCTTCTCTGAAAGAACCGGCCGGAGAAATATGGTCGGTAGTTACTGAGTCGCCCAAATAGAGCAACACACGCGCTTTATTAATATTGGTAAGCGGATCAGGTTCAGCAGTCAGATTCTCGAAGAAAGGTGCTTCTTTGATATAAGTCGATTTTTCACTCCATTCATAATTTTGATCTAAATTTACTTTTAGATTCTGCCAATCGGTGGATCCGTCGAAAATAACATCGTAAACTTC
>DCEG01000005.1:72626-73384 GCA_002316835.1 Bacteroidales bacterium UBA1035
AAGAAATTCATTTTCACCTGAGGATGAACACGCGCTTCAAAATTTCGGTTTCCCGATAATGCTGCTGCGACTACCAACTCACCCTTATCAACTGCTTCCGCAATCTGAGGCGGTAATGGCCCGGAGTTACCTATGCACGATGTACATCCGTAACCCACTGTATGAAACCGAAGTGCATCTAAATATTCACTTAGTCCCGCTCGTTCCAGATACTGAGTCACCACTTTGGACCCCGGTGCCAGCGATGTTTTTACCCACGATTTAGTTCTTAATCCTTTCTCAACCGCGTTGCGTGCCAATAATCCGGCTCCGATCATTACGGCTGGATTGGAGGTGTTGGTACAGCTGGTTATAGCTGCAATAACGATGCTGCCGTCACTGAGTATAAACTCAGTATTCTTGTGTTTTATGCGGACAGATTGTATGGAATCCATAACAACTTCATGCGGTGCGGTGCTTTCAACGGGAACTTTACCGAAAGTGAATTCCGTACCCGAACCGCCATCAGCTAACCAACCTGATTCGGAACGTTGTAAAATAGGCTGATATATCCGGCTGTGTTCTTTTTCGAGTAATTCGGAAAATTTATTTCCTAAATCTTTTACCAGGATCTTGTCTTGTGGACGCTTTGGCCCTGAAACCGTAGGCTCCAAAGTAGACAAGTCGAATTCTACCACAGATGAATAGGTGATTTCTTCGTTACCTGTTCTCCACAACAGATTTTCCTTACAATATTCTTCAACAATCTTTATTTGTTC